>JBKPNA010000065.1:0-18421 GCA_046765695.1 Actinomycetota bacterium
CGCCTGGCCGGTCTGCCTGGACACCCAGGACTCGGACAAGATCGTGGAGATCGTCAAGGCGATCGCGCCGGTCTATGGCGGGGTGAACCTGGAGGACATCTCGGCGCCGCGGTGTTTCGAGATCGAGGAACGGCTGCGCGCGGAGCTGGACATTCCGGTGTTCCACGACGACCAGCACGGTACGGCGATCGTGGTGCTGGGCGCGTTGATCAATGCACTGCGGGTGGTGGGCAAGGACATCGCCGACGTCTCCTTCGTGATCTCCGGTGTCGGCGCCGCCGGTTCGGCGATCATCCGGCTGCTCAAGCGGCAGGGCGCGACCAAGATCATCGGCTGTGACAGCAAGGGCGCCGTGCACGACGCGCCGCCGGGGTCTTCGGCGATGCGCCGGTGGCTGGTGGACAACACCAACGAGGAACACCGATCCGGCACCCTGAAGGAGGTGCTGGTCGGGGCCGACGTGTTCATCGGCGTCTCGGCGCCCAACCTGCTTGACGGCGACGACATCGCGCGAATGGCCGACCGTGCCATCGTGTTCGGCCTGGCCAACCCGATCCCTGAGGTTGATCCGCTCGAGGCCCAGCGCCATGCCGCCGTGGTGGCGACCGGGCGCAGCGACTTCCCGAACCAGATCAACAACGTGCTGGCGTTCCCGGGCTTCTTCCGCGGGCTGCTCGACGGCAACCTGCGCGACATCACCGACGAGATGCTCTCGGCCGCCGCCAACGCCATCGCCGACCAGGTGGCACCGAGTGAGCTGAACGCCAGCTACATCATCCCAAGCGTCTTCGATGCCTCGGTGGCTCCCGCCGTCGCGGCCGCGGTGCGGGAGGTCGGTGCCGCGGTGCAATGACCCCCGGGTGAAAACTCCACCAGTGGCGACTCTTGGTCCCCTTGGCGGTCATCCCGGGGTGAAAACTCAACCAGTGGCGGCTTTTCGCAGGTGAGGTGGCGTGGTGGCGACGGGCAACTAGCTGTCCGGGGTCGCCAGGACGCTGCCGACCCGGTACTCGGCCGGCCGGAGCTCCAGGGCGGTGAGGCTGCCGCTCGGTTTTTGGCTGACCACCTCGAACGAGACCGGCCGGGAGCTGTCGTCGAACAGCCGCTTCCCCGCGCCGACAACGACCGGGAACACCAGCAGCCGGTAGATGTCGATCAACCCGGCCGTATGCAGCGTCTGGGCCAGCTGCCAGCTGCCATGCACCTGGAGTTCCCGGCCGCTGCCCTTCTTCAGCTCGCTGATCCGGCCGACCACGTCGTCTGCGATCACCTCGGTGCTGTCCCAGGTCGCCGTCTCGGGAGTCAGGGTGGTGGAGACGACGTACTTCGGTAAACCGTTGAGGGCTGCCGCCACGGGGTCGTCGGGATCGGTTACCTGCGACCAGTACGGCTGCATCAGCTGGTAGGTGGTGCGACCGAGCAGGACCGCGTCCGCATTGGCGAACCAGTCGTCATCGACGACGCCGCCGAGGTGCTCGGCGAAAGGCACGACCCAGCCGCCTCGGTCGAAACCGTTGCTGGTGTCCTCCTCCGGGGCGCCGGGGCCTTGCATGACCCCGTCGAGACTGACGAAGGTGTTCACGCTGAGCAACATGGAGATCTCCTCGGGTCTTGTTGATGGTATGCGAGTCTCAACCTGTTGACCCGGACGGGAGTGAGAACTCATCGCAGGGGACCCCTAGCTGCTCGGACACAGCGGGCTGCAAGACTCGCACGCATGGACTATCGCACTCTCGGTAGCACCGGCTGCGCCGTGTCGAACCTCTGCCTGGGCACTATGACCTTCGGCAGCGAGACTGATGAGCAGGGCTCGTACGAGCAGCTCGACCGCTTTGTCGAGTCTGGTGGAACGCTGGTCGACACCGCCGACGTCTACTCCGGCGGAGTGAGCGAGGAGATCATCGGCCGCTGGTACCGCGACCGGCCTGCCGACATCACCGAACGCGTCGTGCTCGCCACCAAGGGCCGGTTCGCCATGGGGCAGGATCCGAATGCTCTTGGCCTGTCGACCCGGCATCTGACCCGGGCCCTGGACGCGTCACTCGCCCGACTGCAGCTGGACCGGATGGACCTCTACCAAATGCACGCGTACGACCCGTGGACGCCGCTGGAGGAGACGCTGCGCACGCTGGCCGGCTTCATCGCCGCAGGCAAGATCAGCTACTACGGGCTGTCGAACTACACCGGCTGGCAGCTGACCAAGGTGGTGCACCTGGCGAAGGCGCTCAATGTGCCGCCGCCGGTCACCCTGCAGCCGCAGTACAGCCTGATCGTGCGCGAGATCGAGTGGGAGATCGTGCCCGCAGTGCTCGACGCAGGGATGGGAATGCTGCCGTGGAGCCCGCTCGGCGGCGGTTGGCTGTCCGGCAAGTACTCCCGCGACCAGCGGCCGACCGGCCAGACCCGGCTGGGCGAGGACCCGAACCGTGGCATGGAGGCGTACGACCGGCGCGGCTCCGAGCGAACCTGGGCGATCATCGACGCAGTGCAGAAGGTCGCGGAGGACCGCGGAGTGTCGATGGCCGAGGTGGCACTCGCCTGGGTGACCGACCGGCCGGGCGTCACGTCGACCATCCTGGGAGCGAGGACGACTGAGCAGCTGGAGACCAACCTCAAGGCCGCCGACCTGCACCTGAGACCGGAGGAGATCGCCGCGCTGGATGAGGCCAGTGACCCCGGCGCAACCGACTACCCGTACGGGGAGCTGGGCGTCGACCAACGGAACCGGGTGCTGAGTGGCCCCGCGGAGACTGCATGACCTCTCGCTCGTTCTCGGTCGAGGTTCCCGGTGGCAGCTTGGCCTCTGAACGCTGGCCTGGCCCGGAACCCACAGTCGTGCTGCTGCACGCCGGAATAGCCGACCGGCGCAGCTGGACGGCCACAGCGGAGCAGCTGGCGGGATCCTTCGACCTGATCGCGTACGACCGGCGCGGGTTCGGCGAGAGCCCGCCCAGTCCGTCGCCGTACAGCCCGGTGGACGATCTCGCTGCGGTGCTTGACCAGGCGGCGGGGCCGTGCTGGCTGGTGGGCAGCTCGCAGGGCGGCAAGATCGCGCTCGATTTCACGCTCATGTTCCCCGAGCGGGTGGCTGGCATGGTGCTGCTTGCGCCGGGGATCAGCGGCGCCCCGGAAGGGGATCTGCACCCGGACACTCAGCGGCTGAGCGATCTGCTCGATGCCGCGGACGCGAGCGGTGACCTGGCAGAGATCAACCGGCTCGAGATCTGGCTGTGGCTTGACGGCCCGGCCGGACCCGAAGGCAGGGTGAGCGGAGCCGTACGCCGGCTTGCGTTGGCGATGAACGCCGTGGTGCTGCGCAACGAAGCGGAGAACCAGCTGGCGCCCAGTGACGTCGACGCCTGGCAGCGGCTGAACGAGATCCGGGTACCGGTCACCGTAGCCTGCGGCGATCTCGATGTCCCCGTGTTCGTGGAGCGCAGCCGGCAGCTCGCCGATCGGCTGCCCCAGGCTCGCGCGCGGGTGCTGCAACAGCTGGCCCACCTGCCCTACCTCGAACGCCCTGAGCTCGTTGCGGACCTAATCCGCGACGCGGTCAGCGAGGGGGCTGCTCCTGCCGCGTTTGCCGTCATGTGACGTCTGACAGGTGTCCTCAGGCAGGGTTGAACACTCGTTTGCCGTCACGTGACGGCAAACGCGGTCCACGCACTAGGCGGCAAGCGACGAGAAGAACGTGACGATGGAGCGGAAGGCGACGCCGAGTGCCGCGAACACCGTTCGTACGGCGGCGGCTGCCCCCGTTGGATTGGTGATCAGGTAGAAGAGAAAGAAGCCCACCAGAAGGGCGGCAAGTATCCGCTTAGCCCATGGCCCCATGTCCGACTCCTTGCCCGGTCAGTTGGTCGGCTCGTGACGGTGCAGCTCGGCCCGCCTTGAGGTGGAGATTTTGCTTGGCGATATTGTACGCAGCCAAAAAGATCCCGTCGAGGCCCCATCTGCGTCACAACGGCACCAAGTCAATCACAACAGCCCTGCCCGGATCGCGTGCCCGACCTCGGCGGCGACCCGCTCGGCCTGGCGGCGCGTGGCCGGCGCCAGCTGGTCGTGCTGGATGACGTTGCCCTCGGCGATGTGCCGGTCCGGCGCGATCTCGATCACCGCCCGGGTGCGCTCGGCGAAGTACGGCTTCAGGTGCTGCCTGCAGCGGCTGTCGACGTCACCCTGACCGTGCGAAGCCACTACGACCGCGCGCTTCACCAGACTGGTTGCCCGCGGATCCTCGGAGTGCTGCAGCTCCTCGAGCATCTCGATGGCCGGCACCGAGTAGTCGTTGCGCCACTTCACCGGAACCACCAGTGCGTCGGCAACCTCGATCGCCGCCTTCCAGTTCTCGGCGGACTCGTTGTTCGCGGTGTCGACAATGATCACCTGGTAGAACCGGGACACCAGAGCGTGCACGTCGTCGAACTCGTCGCGGCCCAGCGCCCGTCCCGACTTGGTCGCAGACACCAGCACGTCGTACTGGCCGGCGACCTGGTGCCGGACAAAGCCCGACAGGTCCCCGAGTCGTACCATCTCCTGGCCACCGGCGTCGCGCTGGGCCCGGATCAGGTCTCGGATGTTGCTGGCTCCGGGCGGCGCCCCGGTACGCAGGTGCATGGTGCCGCGCAGCTCGTGGTTCTCCAGCGCCAGTACGCCGCCACCGCGGGCACTGCCGAAGGCGCCGGCGAGCAGCAGGGACGTCGTCGTCTTGCCGGAGCCACCGCGTGGGTCGGCGACCACGATGGTGACCGGCCGGCCGTACGACTGGCAGGCCGCCGCCCGGTCGGCCCGCTCCTCCCGCTCCCGCCTACCCGGACCGATGCCCAGCGCACCCCGCCAACCGCGGGTCGACTTGGGCACCCGGGTCACCGGGACGATGCTGCCCATCACATACTCGGAGTCGTACTCCCGCGGCACGGCCGGTGGAGCCGACCGTTTCTCGCCACGAGCACTGCGGCTCCTGGGCTTCTCCTTGCGTGCCGCATGCTGTGGGACCGGCTCCGGCTCCGGCTCCGGCTCCGGAGCGGCTGCCAACCTGCCGTCGTCCTCCGTGACCTCGCCGTTGGGCGACATCACCAAGTGCCAGCGGCCCTCCGGGTCGTAGGACACGAACCGCACGGGCTCACCGGCCCTGGCCGCGAGCTGTTGCACCTGGGCCAGACCCTGTGCCCGGGCCGCCTGCAGGGCGCCGGCCGCGATCGGCGCGGCAACTCCCTCCACGATCACTTCGCCGGTGCCGTCTGCCCACAGCCGAAGGGTCACCGTCGGCTCTTCGGTTGTTGCTGTCATGAGCTGTCCTCTCCTTCTGCTGAGCTCAGGTTGGGGTCGGTGAACTCGATCCACACGTGCCGGGTGGCGACACAGGTCGCCCGGGGAATCCGATCGGGCCGCTGCTCCTCGGCCAGCTCCCGCCACCGGTACCACTGGGCCTCGAAGACCACGTTGAGGTAGTGGCCGCCGTTGGACTCGAACACCTCCGACACGCAGCGCAGGCCGTACGTGGTCCGGTCGCGTCCGACCAGGGCGCAGCGCAGCCCGAAGACGCTGCCCAGGTCGTCCGGGCTGACCCAGTGGATCGACGGCGGCGGCCCGTACGTCGCCACCTCCATCGGCTGCCGGGTGTCCACCAGCCGGCCCTCGCCGTCGAACGCCCAACCGCTCCATTCCTCGGTCTCTTCGTGCTCAGTCATTGAGCAGCCCTTGCTTGTGCAACCACGCCTCCGGGTCGATCGGTGAGCCCTTGACCCGCACCTCCAGGTGCAGGTGCGGACCGGTGGTGTTGCCCGTCGCCCCGACGGCACCGATCACCTGGCCCGTCCTGACCACGTCGCCCACCTGCACCCGCTGCGCCGACTGGTGGGCGTACCACAGCTGCAGGTCGCCATCCACCGCGATCTTGGTCAGCCGTCCGTACGCGCAGCCGCAGGACCCTGATGCGATCACCCGGCCACCGAGCACCGCATGGATCGGCGTGCCGGTGCCGGCGGAGAAGTCCAATCCGGTGTGGCAGTGGGACCACAGTGACGAGCACTGCCCGAACCTGGCGGTCAGCACGACGGGTGAAAGGGGCAGCACCGCCTGACCGGCCGTCCCGCCGGACACATCGGAACCGGCGGAGTCGCCGTAGGTGGAGACGTGCACGTGGTTGCGGTGGGCCGCCGTGTCGTCCGGGCCGTTGTAGCAGCTGCCGGAAGGCGTACCGCAGAGCCGCCAGCCCTCGCGCTGCCGGGCGACCGACCAGATGTGTTCGTTCCAGATCACGTACTTCACGCCGAGCTTCTTGCGATTGGCCACGAGCCAGTGGGCGATCGCATCGCCCAGAGCGACCCCCGCGGGCGAGCGGTAGTCCGGGATCATCACGTCGACCGCGTTCCCGGCAGGGTGGTCGCTGTCCGGGTTGCCCGGCCGCTGCCCCACCCCGTAGAAGATCGCGATCTGGGGCCAGCCCTTGTGGACACAGCGCAGCACCCGGAGCGCGTCGGGGTTCAGCCCGGCCTCAGCCGACGACCCGCTGGGCGGGCAGCTCATCGCGTCCGTCGGGCCGCACATCACCGAGTCGCCGGTGATCGCCGCCTCTGCCGAGCGGGGGTCGACCTTGGCCTTGAAGACCGCGAGCAGGGAGCGGGCGATCTGCTCGTGCTGGGCGTACGCGTTGGGGAACGCCGAGCGCTGCACCCGCTGAGCCGCGACGGTGATGGGCAGATCGGGCCAGCCGGAAATCTGCTTCAAGCCCGGAATGGTGTAGCCGGCCGGACCCGCCGGACGGGTGCCGTTGGCCCGAGCCGCCGCGACGGCGTCTGCGGTGACGACCTTGCCCCGCAGGAACACCCGAGCCCCGTAGGCCACATCCCGGACCTGTGCCAGGGTGCCGTACCAGCCGGGCAGCGTGCGCTGCTGAAAGACGCCGGCGTCGCCGTCGCCGTTCGGCCGGTCGATGCCGGCGGCAGCACCGAGCCGGGACTCCTGCATGGCGACCGCCAACGCAACCAGCACGGCGCGCTCGGCCTTGGCCTGGCTCCAGCGCTCCGTATGGCCGACGGCCAAAGTCGTCAGGTAGATGGTCCGTGCCACCTTGACCTGGGCCGAGGTCAGATCGGCGACCTTCGGCGGCGGAGACTGGTCCTCCACGGCCGGCACGGTGTCGGCGCCGCAGTTCCCCGGCACGGTGCTGAACACCCGCTGGGCCGAGGTGGAGGTGATCGAGGCCAGGTAGAGCGGCAGCAACAGCACTGCGGTCAGGGCCAGTGCCTGCAGGACGATCACGGCAACCAGTAACCGGCGACCGGTTTTGCTCCGTGCCAGCGACTGCAGGATCTGCAGCACCATCTTGGCTGTCGCGGGGTTCACCGGGTCCTCAGCTCACCGCTGCTGGGCAATCGTGTCGACCAGCCACCCGTACCGGCTGGCCGGGTCGTAGATCAGCTGCATCCGGACCGTTGTCTTGTTCGACAGCCGCTGGTCGGCGCTGGCGGCGTAGTCGCTGGCCTGGTTGATGACCAGGTCGCCGGCCGGTTTGGCCTTGACGATCTTGGCCGGGTCCACGTCGCTGAGCTGCTCGGTCAGGCTGGCGGTGGCAACCTCACTCATCATGGGGATTCGGACCTCGGGCGACGGCTCCTGCCAGGCCACCAGGAACTGGGTTGCCGCGTCCCGGACGCCTTCCGGCTCGCCGGCTCGCTCCGTCGCGTCGGTGCCCGGGGTGGTCGGCGCACCCGTCGGGGACGGCGTAGGCGTAGCGGACGTGGTTGTCGGCGTCGGCGTGGCGGTGGCTGTTGCGGCCGGGTCGGCGGTAGGCGCCGGCCGCTGCAGCAGCACCACAACCAGAGCGGCAGCGAGCAGCACACAGAGAACGGCAAGCACGACGGTCGACCTGGGCACCCCCGTACGCGCCCCTGCCCGCGGCGGACCATAGCCCATCCCGGGTCCGTCCAGCGGATTCCCGCGCCTGCTCATCGGCTGGCCGCCTTGGCGTGGTAGATCGGACTCCAGGTCTCCTCACCATTCGCGTCGAGCTGGGGCTCCGGGAACCGCAGGTACTCCTCGACCCGCAGCGGTCGGTCGGGCCGGTAGATGCCCTGCTCGGTCTGCACCACGATCCCCGTCGGGTACGCCACGGTGGTCTCGGCCGCCCGGGCCCCAGGTTGGTGGTCCACCTGATTCGTCCTGCGACTCGTCTTCTCGATGGGTTGGGGATGCGGGACGGCCTCGGTCGTCACAACGGGCTGGGCCTGCTGACCCAGCTGGCCCGTCGGCGGACTGTCCGGCTCACTGGCGGCCAGCTCCGCAGCTGCTCGGCTGTCGACCGGCGGGTACCCGGCTTGCTCGCTGACCACGGGCCGCCGCATTACGGACCCGGCGACGATCGGGATCACCCGCACCGGCTGCACCGGTCGCGGCGCGTCGTCCGGCTGCACCTCCTCGACGGTCTCGGGCGGGAGTGCGTTCGGGCTGGCCGGTGTCGACGTGGGCAGGGCTTGGCGTTCCAGGTCGCGAACCGGCCGGCCCGCCAGTGGCACCGGCTCCTCGGCAACGGATGGCTCCAGACGCGGTGTCGTCGCTGACCCGACAGCAACCACTTGCACCCTTGGCGGGGGCAGCGGCGGCATCGACGGCTCAACCGGCTGTACCCGGTAGGTCGTCCCGGCGGGAGTGTCCGCCGCGGTGTTCACCGGCACCTCGTAATCCGCGTCGGCCGTCCGGTCGGCAACCCTCTCCCCAGCGACGACCCCGAGTGCCGTGCCACCGGCTCGCCGCAGCAAGTCGCCCAGGTAGTGCCGGGTGGGGTCAAGACCCGCCATCGACTTCAGGGAAGCAATCGGTTTGGTCAGCATGATGGCGATCACCGTGGCCACGATCGCGAAGAGCAGCTGCCAGCCCATGCCGACGGGGGCGTTGTAGATGGCGCCAAGGATCAGTGTCATCACGCCCGCGGCGATGGTGAACTTGACGATGTTCACCAGTGCCGCGGTGAAGAGGTCCCACATCCGCTGCAGCACGGCGTACTTCACCACACCGACGACCACGCCGATGGGGGCCGCCACCACCAGGGCGATCATGATCAGCCGGGCGACCACGGTGATCAGCGAGGCGAGCACGACGAAGAACCCCATGATCAGCACCCAGACGCCGCCGAGGATGGTGCCGGCGGTGCGGGTGTCGGTCTTGCCGGTGAACGACTCGTACGCCGCCGGGTCCTTCTTCTCCACCTCGGTGGCGATCGTGCGGAACTCGGCCGCCTTGGCCTTGTCGATCGCCTGCTGGGCCCCGGGATCGGCGTTCATCCGCTTCACGTCCGACCAGGTGTAGGTCAGTGCCGACATCAGCCGCGGCCCGTACTCCGTCGCGATCGGGGAGTCGGCGGAGCCGAAGTTGCCGACCAGCCAGGTCTGGTACAGAGCTTGCCGGGTGATCAGGTCGGAGGCCCGTGGGTTGAATCCGGCCTGGGCGGCCTCCGCCACAGCCGTCGCCCCGTCGTCCATCAGGTTGACGGCTCGTACCGGAAACACCAGCGCGAACACGGCCAGCCCGACGCACACCACCACGACGAGCAGCCGGCGAAACGTCTCGGAGTACGAGGCGCGGGTCGCCCGGAAGCCGACGATCAGGCTGACCACCAACAGAGCCAGCGGCAGCCAGACTGTGAGCACCCGTTCGTCCAGGGTGTCGGCGATGCTGCCGACCACCGGCTTGAGGAAGTCGAAACTGGCGGAGCGGGACATGTTCTCCACCGAGTTGACGGCCGAGGTCATGGTGGCCAGTCCGGCCATCGCGATGTTGGCGACGTTGGTGGAGGCCACCGCGTTGGGGTCGCGGATGAAGTCCGCGCCGCAGCCCAGGTCGTAGTTGGTGTAGCGCCAGGCCCAGCCGTACACGTCGCTGATCGGCACCTTGGTGTCCTTGAACGGGTCGGGTGCCGCGTCGGGGACCTGGGACAGGTCGGGTTTGTCCATCACGAGCCCGGCCGTTTGGAAGTCCGGCCGGACCGGCGCCGGCACCTCCTTGCAGATCTGGTCGAGCGGATCCGCGGCCGCGGGGCGGGTTGCGACTCCGAGCAGCAGCCCGACCAGCAGCAGGCCGAGCAGTGCCGTGGCTGCCCGGCGCTCCCAACCACTCCCCACCCTGACCCTGCACCCTTTAGCCTGACGCTGCACCGACTGCAGAGGGTGCAGCGTCAGGCTAAAGGGTGCAGGGTGAGTTGACCGATTGGGGAGGCTCATGCGGCCTCCTCGGCGATGGGGATGAGCGGAATGCTCGTGAACAGCTCCGGATCCAGGAACGGGGTCGGCGGCGCCTCGGGGGGCACAGCCGGCCGACGGCGGCCCGGTGTGGTGTTCAACGCCTCGCGCAGTCCGGGGTGCCAGTCGATGTCGATCCGGATCTTGCCGATCCGGCCCAGCGGGTCCAGGAACACGAACTCGCCCGTGTCCAGTGCCTCCGCCGGATGGTTGACGTCCGGGTGCATGTCGGACCGCCGCTTGGGGCTGAGCGCCTGGATCACCGGCGCGTACGACCGCGGGCACTGCAGCAGGTCGCACGCTTTCTCGGCAACGCTGGCCTTGGTCAGCCGGCCGACGAACGCCGAGCCCTGCAAAGCGTCGATCCGGCCGACGGTGAGCGCGTCGTCGGGATGCTGCGATGCTGCGCCCACCGCGGTGTCCCACTTGCGGCTGTCCCGGGAGAGCCGGACCATCAGCGCCCGGCCGGAGCCCCAGGTGGCCATCTGGTGGTTCTCGTCGAGGAACACGTTCTTGCGCTGGTTGCGGTTGCGGCCGTAGATGAACCGGGAGGTGAAGAACGCCGCCAGGTGCAGCAGCGGCTGGGTATAGCGCTCGGTCGAACCCCACAGCTCGCGGTCCAGCCCCTCCGGCGGCGGCTCCAACCCCGGCATCGTGACCACGACCAGCGTCTTGTCAACCGCCTGCTCCGCCGGTACCGGATCGATGTGGTCCGGCATGACCAGCTCACCGAGCGGGAACTCCGCCGCCGCCTCGATCTCGGCCACCAGGTGCTCCGTGCCAGGCAGCTTGGTCAGCGCCTCCACCACCCAGCGCGGGTTGGTCTGCACATCGGTCAGGCCCGACTCCACCACCCGGGCGCGGGTGTTGCGGATCGCCGACCGCAGCTTCACGTCGGTGCCGACCTCTCGGAGCAGGCCCAGCGGCAGCCACATCCGCAGTACGTCGAACATCAACTGCTGTCGCTCCGCGATGGCGATCCGCTTGGCCCGCTCGAAGTCCAGCTCGTTGAACCGGCCCTTGTCGTCCAGGTGGGCAGCCGCATGCGGCTCCGGGATCAGCTGGTACGGCGACAGCGTGCCTGGCTCGGACGCCGTCAGGTCCAGCCGCCGTGAGTACGGCCTGAGCTCCGGCAGCTCGCACAGCTTCGCCAGCGGGCCCGAGGGGTCGAGGATGATCGTCGGCTCTCCCCGGCGGGCTGCGTTGTACGCCAGGGCACCGATCAGCACCGACTTGCCGCCGCCCGGCTCGGCCGTGATGGTGAACAGCCCCGGGTGCTGCAGCTTCTCCGGACCGTAGTGAGGGTCGAACCGGACTGCCCGGCGGGCCGAGCCGATCCCGTACGCCAGGTAGGGCCCGGTCGGCGTGCCCACCTCGGCGTCGACATGGGGCATCGCGGATGCGAGGTACTTCGCCGGAAGGCGGCGCTGGTAGCCCACAGTTGACCACGGCTCACCGGGCACGAACTCCCGCAGCAGCTGCGCCTGCCCCCGCGGGTGGGCCAGCTCGAAGTTGAGCCGCTCACCGTAGGAGTCGACCAGCGCCCGCGCCTGGTCCAGGCACTCGGCCTCCGTCGCCGCGTAGGTGGCCAGCCGGATCGGCCCCAGGAACCTGACCGCGGTCCGGGTGTCGCCTTCGGTGACCTCGTCAAGGTTGAGGGTCGCCCCCTCGATCGCCCGGGCCACCGCCGGCGGCGGGATCAGGTTGTGCTCGGCGTAGTGGGAGGAGATCCCCGCCGCCCGGTTCTGCTCGAACTCGATCGCCGGAGTCAGCTCCTTGGAGTCGAGCATGGCGCCGGCCATGCTCCACTCCACCGGGAACCCGAGCTTGTCGCTGGCCAGCATCCACGGGTCCCGGCCGCTCTCGGGCCAGGTGATGTCCGGCAGCGGGCCCAGCGACAACACCGCGACGTAGCGCTCCACCGTCCGGCCGTTGTGCTCTGCCACCACCTTCACCGTCGAGCCGGTCAGCGGGTTGTAGAACCACTCCCGCCGGGTGAAGAAGCCGGAGATGTCGTCGGGCTCCCACCGACCGCCGCCCACCCCCGCGTGCATCGGCGCCGGCACCCCCATCGACAGCGACCGGTGCATCAAGAACGCCATGTCCCGGGGGCCGACCGGGCGACCGTTGAAGCCAGCGCCCTTCACGACGTTGCTGACCCGCAGGATCTCCTCGATCACGTCCACGGTCTCCGGCATCGGATGCTCCACGCCGGCGATCAGCTCTTCTTGGACCTGCCGTCTCGGGTTGGGGCCGACCCACACCGAGAGCGTGACCATCTTGGTGTCCAGGCCGGTCTGCTGCAGCCGGCGCTGCCCGTACTCCAGGTACTCGTCCCAGCCCGGGGCGCCCGGGACATCGGGCAGCGGGTCGGGAGTGTCCTCGTCCAGCGTGCGGGCGAACTCATAGCTCGGGTAGGGCCGGGGCGTGGAGCGTAGTTTGATCGAGCGGCCCTTCAGGCTGGCCCAGCGGAAAGTGGCCTGGTCCCAGAGCAGCGTGCGGTCGCTGTCGGAGCGGAAGTCCCACTGCTGACCGCCGAGCACGTACGTGGCGAACATGCCACCGCGGGTGAACGCCAGCGGACCGGCGATGCGAAACGTCGACGGGGCGAAGACCACCCGGCGCGGCCGGGTGATCCGGCGGGCGAGCTGCACCGGACCGGCCATGGCGACCGCGTGCCGGATCCGGCCCCGGGAGGGTGGCGTGCGCTTGCGGTCCAGTCGAGTTGACGCCGATGGTTTGCTCGGCGGGTTTGTCCGGTCCTGTTGCTTCGCCATCTTCTGTGGGGCCTTCCGATCTGGCTCGGCTCTAGCGGTTCGTGCGGGCGTTCACGGGGCTTGCACCCCCTGGGTAACCACCGCGGGTACGACCCGGTGGCCTTGTCAGATATGGATTGGCCGGCTGCGGCTGTGGCCGGTCGAGTGGCCGCTGCTCTGGCGTGTCCCAGTCCATCGCCCGACACACGGCCGGGGACAGGTAACTGATCCGCGGGAAGGTGAAGGAGACCTCGATCGGCCGGAGCTCGGCGCTCGTGGAGAACGAGCGGCTGAACTCACCCCTGACAAGCCGGCGCTGATAGCGCAGCGGTTCGTCGTAGGTCACATACCGCATCACCTTCACCGCCACCCACACCCCAGCAGCGCCACCCCACAGCACGCCGATGGCCAGCGTCCAGACCCAGCCCGCGCCGAGCAGCCAGACCAGCACGCCACCCAACGCTGCGCCAATGGGGATGGCCGCCAGGGTGACCAGCCACTGTACGTAGGTCCACTGGAAGGGCAGCGTGCTACCCGCCGGTCCCAGCCAGACCGCGCGCAGCTTGCGGGGCCCGTCGTCCGTGCGCAGCCGCGGCATCAGCTGAGGTTGAATCCGAGCGCGGTCAGGATCCGCTCGCCGAACACAGCGAAGACGATCGCACCCGCTCCAATGGCGCCGATCACGATGGCGACGATCGTGTTGAAACCGACCCGAGCGGTTTCGGAATACTGCGCGCTGTTGGCCCGGCCACCGAGGCGGATGGCCACGATGATGATCACCAGGCCCAGCACCGACAGCAGCAGTTTCTCTACCGCATCCGGGTTCCATACCTCCATCTCGTTGTCCTTTCTGTTTGTTCCCCGCTCGAGCTACCTCTGCTGCGGTCGTCGATGGACTGGCAGGTCGGCAGGAATGCCGATCTCGTCGAGTTCGGTGTCGTTGTCGTCGCCTGCCGCATCCTCCGTGGGTCGCGGACCTGTCTGCACCCGTACGTCCAGCCTCGGCAACCGAACACCCCAGGCGATCACCCTGCCGGGCGGCGTCGTCGGCCAGCTGAGCGGCTCGATCCGGCCCAGCACGGAATCCAGCGCACGGTCAACCGAGTGCTGCCAGTGGCGGTCGGCGATCGGGCTTCGCGGGGTCAACAGCAGACGCAGCCGCACGGGGCGATAGCCCTGCCAGCGCTGTACCTTGAGGTGCCGCTCAGGATCCCAGTCGGATGGTAAGACCCGCGCCAGACCGGCCGTCACGGACTCCAGCTGGGCCTGGCGAAGACGATTACGCCGGGACAACCACCACAGATAGGCGATCAGGATCAGCAGTTCGAGGACCCAGAAAGCGACCAGCCACCAGTTGCGGTTCCACCACTCCGCAAAGGTCAGGCCCACCGCGGCGGAGCGCGGCAGTAACCAGTTCTTGGCCGCGGTCAACGCGGCCGGTCCGACGGTGGCGACAACCAAAGCCCCCATCAGCAACGGAACCACGGTGTCGTCGTGCCTTCGAGATCGACGACGCGAATGGTCCGTCATTGGCGTCTCCTTCGAGATGCCCTATGACCCCCCGCAGCACAGGACCTGTGCGTGTATTGGTTCTCTTCTGACCTACCTCATCGTCGCGGTGCGGACTTAATCCTCCCCCCTGGAGGAATTCCCCACGAGCGTAAGCCACTTCGGCAAGAGGCGACAAACTCTCATCTGTTGAGAACGCGTCACAAGAACGGGATTGGCGCGTGGATTACCCACCGTGGCAGCGATTTCCCCTTTTCAGCTGTATCAACCGGCTGGTCACGCGGCACTTGACTGATGGACGGCGTTTCTTGGGGGGAACGTCGTCACAGGAGTCGTACGGGGGCTCGCGACTCCGGCGCTCGGAGGGAGATCTCGGGGGATGGGATAGGTCTATGGCGCCACGCCGGCCAGGAACGGACCTGGCGGTGGCCGTCACGTCGTCAGACGAAGGACCGAATGGGGCAGGGCGTCCACGAGAGAACCTTGAGTCGCTGCCTTGGGGCAAGGCAGCAGCCGCCGGCCCTGGGCCCCCCCAGGGCCGGCCCGAGTGTTTCCCGCCAGGGTCCAAGCTCGCGCCAGGCCTGCAGGTGCTGGCCCACCGGCGGTCGGACAAAGACGTGGACACCTACGACTGCTGGAGCCGTACCCACGGCTCTTACTGCTTGGTCAAGGGGCTCCACCCTGACCGGCTGCAGTCCCCGGCAAGACGTCGCCTGCTGCGGGAAGCGCGGTTGCTGTCGCGATTCCAGCACCCGCAGCTCGTTCGCGCGTACGAAGTTCTCGAGCCAGGCGCAGACCAGTCGCCGCTGCTCGTGCTGAACAGCATCGCCGGCCCCACCCTGGACGAGCTGTTGTGGCACGGTGGCCGGCTGCAGCTACGGGACCTGGTCCTGCTGGGTCGCCAGCTCTGCTCGGTCGTGACGTACCTGCACGACCGCCACTACCTGCACCTCGGCATCGAGTCCAGCACCATGCTCTTCGACGGTGAAAAGGCCCAATTGATCGACCTAAGCTCAGCCCGGCGACCCGGCAGAATTACCCGCGGCTGGGGTACGTCGTTCCAGATCGCACCGGAGCAGGCGCGTGGCGGAAAGCTGACCAGGGCCGCCGACGTGTGGGCTCTTGGGCTGGTCCTCTACGAGGCGGCGACCCGCTACCGGCCGTTCCAGCGCCCGCCCGCGTACCGAAGCCCCGGCAACGTCCGCTTCCTGCAGCTGCGGACCGCAGCTCCGCCGGTGCGGTCGCTCCGCCGACTGCCGACTGCCCTTGGCAGGGTTCTCAACGCCTGCCTCGAGGTTCAACCACAAGACCGGCCGACCGTCGCCGAGCTTGACGACTGCCTTGCGATGGTCGTCTCCTGACAGCGCCCTGCGACCCCTACCAGCAGGCCGTTACGAGCTGGCGTAGTCGAGGCTGGCCGGAATGTCGACCGATCCGTAGTAGACCCCGTTGTACGGCACCAACCGTGTGGTGGCCTCGATGCTGTTCATCGTGGTGTTGGCGCTAACTCCGGGCGCGATCGCCCGCAGCAGCGCGGCCTGTCCACTCACCAGTGCCGATGACATCGACGAACCTGACCAGACCGAGTATCCGCCGCCGGGCATCGGGCCGACGAGCTGGTCACCTGGTGCGGCCACCTCGACCCATGGCCCGCGGTTGGAGAAGTAGGCGAGCTGGCTGCCCGAGCCCAGCGCCGCCACCCCGCAGACCTGGCTGGCGCTGGCGGGAAACTGTGGCACGGTCGACCGTAGGTTTCCTGCCGCACCGATGACGACCACGTTGTTGTTCGCGGCCATCCGCAACGCCTCCCCGACCACCCGGGAATCGGCCTCGTCGGAGCTACCGAAGCTGAGGTTGATCACGTCGGCGCCCGCATCCACCGCATCGACGATGGCTTCGGCCACCGAGAAGGTGTTGCCGATGCCGTCGCTGTCCAGTACTCGAGCCGGCAGGATCCTGGCACCGGGTGCGACCAGGGCGACCAGTCCGCTGACGAAGGTGCCGTGCCCGACCGCCTCGTCACTCGTGCCGTCGCCGTCGGTGTCCAAACCCTGCGGCACGTCTGAGACGTCCGCTGTGTCGTCGACGTAGTTCCAGGCCGGCACCGTCCGGCCGGCCAGCACCGGGTGCGCGGTGTCGGCACCCGTGTCCAGCACCGCGACCAGCACGTCCGCACCCTTGCTACGCCGCTGCGCGTCTGCAAGCTTCAGCCGGGTGGCGACTCGCTGACCGTAGAACACCGCCGGGTCGGTGCTCGTGGTCCCCGGCATTCCGTACGGCCAGCTATGGAACCGGCTGTCAGACAGGACAACCTGCTGATCCGGTTCCGCCCACACCACACCAGGCAGCGCGGTGAGGTCAGCCACCAGCTTCTGGTCATCTGACGCATCACCTGGGTACCCGTCGCCGTCGTAGTCGGCAATGGTGGCGGAGACGACGTAGACCCCGCGGGACGCAATCACCGTGCGGACCAGCTCGATCGGCAGGCTGTCCATGACATCGGTGATCGTGTAGCCGTGGCGGACGTCGACCTTGACTGCGATTTGCGCCGGTTGCGGCGGCACCGGCTCGGCCGCTGCGTACGGGGCGCCGAGCGCGGACAGCAGCACCGCAAGGGCGGCACAGACTAGTGGTTGCCTGACTCTGGTCATCGATTGCTCTCCTGCGTGAAGGGGGAAGGTGCGGCGACGTAGCTGAACGGCGCCCAGAAGTACGGATGAGGATGGTTGTCCGCGGTCGCGAGCTGAGCTTCGCGAAGCGCCGCGGTGGGTGCCGCGCCGGCGGCCAGTCGACGGTAGAAGATCTCGAACAGCTCCGCCGTCGCGTCGTCCTGCACGATCCACTGGCTGACGACGGCCCCGGAGGCCCCGGCGGCGAGGAACGCCCACGCCAGGCCGACCGGCTCCACGGCGTTCTCGGCAGGCCGGCCCGACTCGCAGGCGCTCAACGTGACCAGCGCGCCGGCCAGGTCCAGCTCCATGACCTCGGCCGAGGTGACCCAACGGTCGCCCAGCCGCAGCGAGGAGAACAGCGGGTTCCCCGGCCGGTAGAGGCCATGACACGCGATGTGCACCGCCGCCGGGCCGGGGAGCCGCCCGCGCAGAGCCTCGCTCGTCGCCGCCTCCCCAGCCAGCATCAGGCTGGCCGGGACGGCCGCACACACCGCCGTGCCTTCCTGGAGGATCGCCGGCGCCTGCGCGTCCGGAACGGCGAGAACGAGTACGCCGTCGGCGAGCGAGCGAGCCGCCGGCCCGGCCGCCGTGCCGGCCAGGGTCGGCCGCACGGTGATCGAACGCTGCTGCACCAGGTACCGCCGTCCGTCATGCAACGCATGGAACGGCACCTGGTGCAGCTGCCGGTGTGGGACAACCGTGAGCGGCCCGGAGCCCGGAATCAGATCGGCCACCGGTTGCCACAGCATCCGGTGCAGGTCCTCGAGCACCGTACGCGCGGTCGCGGCCAGCGCAGCTGAGTTGCGGCGGGCGAAGGCGCTGCCCATCCGGAACCGGTTCCACTGTGCGGCCAGCCGGTCGAGCTGGAAGCTCACTGCCGGCACGACGCCGGGCAGCCGACGGACGCGTACCCGCCCGTCGTCGACCACGAAGATGTCCAGATCATCGCCACCGACGTGGTAGGCCACGGCCGGACCGACGCGAGAAAGGGCCGCCGCCGGCTGGGGATCGGTCGCCGACCGGCCCGACGTCGCCAGCTGCAGCCGACTGAGCTGCCGCTCGAGCCGGACGGCATGTGCCTGCACCAAGGCCCGCCGGGCGGGCGTCTCGGCCACGGTCAAGGCCGCGTACGCGGCACTGAGGTCGGCCCGGTGCCGCGCCAGCTCGTCCTCGGAGTTGCCGCCGCGTCGCCGGGCAGACACGCCGACCGCACCGGCGATCAGATCCTGTAGCGTCTGCGCCTTGGCCT
>JBKPNA010000066.1:0-3176 GCA_046765695.1 Actinomycetota bacterium
GGACTGCGACGACCTGGAGTGGGCGCGCGGCAGGGCCTGGGCCTTCGAGCAAGCGATGGGGGCCGTCTGGTACTACGTCGAGAGCAACCCGGCGATGAGCTTGATGGGCCAACGCACCCTGCAACGCCTCACGGCGGACGCGTCATCAGCCTGAGTCTCTGCTCATGGTGGGGCCAACCAACGCCCGAGACGGTTCAAGGTCGCGAATCGGGCGGATGCTGATACCCGACCGGATCTCTAGCTGTAGGAGGCCAGGACGTTGCTGACACCGGCGCCAAGTTGTGAAGCGGGTGGCTGGCCGTCGTGGGCGCCGTGAGGTCGGTGGTGGTTGTAATGCAGATTCCACGTGTTCAGCGCGTCTGCTCGCTCGGTCTCTGAGATCCAGGTGCGGGCGTAAAGGAACTCTTCGGCGAGGATGCGGTTGTAGCGTTCGATCTTCCCGTTGTGCCTGGGCGTGTACGGGGTGATGCGCTGGTGGCGGCTGCCAGTGAGGGCCGCGCCGAAGATGCCAGCTCGGTAGCAGGCGCCGTTGTCGGTCACGATGCGCTCGATTGCGGTGATGCCGTGCGCCGCGAACCAGGCGCGTGCCCGGTCAAGGAACGCGACCGCGAGGCCGACCACTTGCGCTCCCGGCGCATCCTCCCGATCCGGTCGACCAGACGACCAGGGGTCGCGGTCGACTGCCGGTGCGGGACCGAGGGCCGGTCACGCAGTCCGAGATCGCCGTAGCGGCGGTAGCAATTCACCCACTTCGACGCCGTCGCTCGCGATATCCCCATCTCCGCAGCAACATGCACGACCGGGCGGGTGCGACAGCGCTCAATGAGCCTGCGGCGCCCTTCCGGGGTGAGCGGGGCGTTGCAGTGAGTCATGCGGCCCGGGCGTCTTCGGCTGACACGGCGGGTTCAGGGTCGGACAAGTGTGTCCGCCTGGGCAGCAGGAGCGGGGTGGCGAGCAGGAGAACGCCGGAGATGGCGATCGCGGCGAGGGGGCTGGTGAGTGTGGCGAGGATGCCCCAGATCACCATGAGGGTGGCCTGCACGAGTTTGCTGCTGACACTCCATGCGCTGAGGACTTGGGCGGCATGATCCGTGGGAGTGCGTTGCAGGCGTTCTGTGGCGTAGATCGGGTTGAAGATGCCCATGCAGGTGATCAGCAGGCCCTCGACGATGATCATGGTGAGGAGTCCGGTGATGCCGGGATGGATGAACGCGAGACCGAGGGGGAAGAGCGATCGCAGCCAGCCGGACACGGTCATAACCCGGTGCCGGCCGTAGCGGACGACGAGGCGTGCGGACAGGCGGGCGCCCACGAAGCCGCCGATTGCCGGGATGCCGAAGGCAAGACCGTATTGCCAGGCCGGGAAGTGGTATTCGCCCAGCAGGACGACGGCCAGGAGCGGGACGGTGGCCATGATCAGGCCGCTGACCAGGATCGAGTTGAGGAACAGGCACCGTAGTGCGCGGTCGTGGAGGATGAACCGCCAGCCAACAAGAAGGTCGGCTCCGCGCAACCTGCTGGCCGGGTCGCGGGGTGCCGCGATGTCGCCTCCGCGGATGCGGAGGACCCCGAGCGCGGATAGCAGGTAGCTGAGGGCGTCGGCCATGACAGTGATGACCGGGCCGAGCAGCCCGATGAGTACGCCGCCGAGGGGCGGGCCGACCGCGGTCGCCACCCAGCTCGCGCCCTCGAATCTCCCGTTCGCGACAAGGAGGTGATCACTGCGGACGAGGTATTTCAGGTACGCGCCGGATGCGGCGGTGAAGGCGATGCTTGCCGTTCCGGAGATGACCGAGACGACCAGGAGCTGGCCGTAGGACAGCAAGCCGAGGAAGTACGCGACCGGAACACTCGCCATCGCGAGGAAGCGGATCAGGTCCATCGCGATCATCACCGGACGCTTGGCCCGGCGCTCGACCCACGGCCCGAGCGGGACCGCAACGATCGCCGCGACAGCAAGCCCGGCTGCCCCCAGAAGCGAAACCGCGAATGCCGACGAGCGCAGCACTCGAACCGCGATCAGCGGGAACGCTCCGAAGGCGATCCACGTGCCGTACGTGCTGACGGCGTAGGCCGACCACAACCATCCGAAGCTCCGTCCCATGCGCCGCATCAGATCGCCCGCACGGTGACAAGATCAAACAACCGTCGCACGGCGAGCCACAACCGTTGGTTGGACGTGCTTAGGCTGGCGTCATGGACACCGAGGCAGTGCGATCTTTCGTCCGGGCGGCCGAGCTCGGACAGCTGCAACACGCGGCCGACGAGCTGGGCGTGACACAGCAGGCGGTCTCGAAGCGGATCGCCGCCCTAGAGCGCGAGTTAGAGGTCCGCCTGTTCACCCGTACCGCCCGAGGGGTCGAACTGACGCTCGACGGCCAGGCGTTCCTCCCACACGCACGGAGTATCGTCGCGGGTGTCGATCGCGCCGTCACCGCGGTCAGGCCAGGCTCGCGGGCCCTTCGGATCGACGTCCTCGGCCTGCGAAGCGCGCAGGCCGTCGTTCTGCACGACTATTGGCGGTCGCATCCCGAAACCGACCTCGACGTGGTGACCCTCAGGGTCAACGACCCTCACGTGGCGGCCGCCGCCGTCCAGGCAGGCGATATCGACGCCTCGTTCCGCACCATCACCGATCCGGCCACGCTGCCGCGCGACGTGCAAATGATCCACGCTTTCGACTCCCCGCTGGAACTCCTCGTCGGCCCCAGGCATCCGCTTGCCTCCGCACGAACACTGACACCACCCCAGCTGCGCGGGCATCGGATCTGGGTGCCGGGTATCGTGCCCCGAAGCGAATGGGCAGAGTTCTACGATCAGCTCGCCACCGCCTTCGACCTCCGCATCGACGCGGCAGGCCCGAACTTCGGTAACGAGGTACTCCTCGACGCCCTCGCGGACTCCGCCGACGTGGCCACCCTCGTCGGCGCGCGCGACCGGTACATCTGGCCGACGAACCACGACCTACGCCGCATTCCGATCGTGCACCCGACGCTCGCCTACCCGCTCTCCCTCATGTTCCCCAGAACGAATCCGCACCCGGGACTTCGGGCGATCATCAACCACTTCGCAAGTCTGACACCGGTCCCCGAGCCGGCCTGGCTCCCGTCCTGGGCGACGGCACCGCGCCGCAGCGCCGCTGACAAGATCATGGCCGGCAACGACCAGAGGACGTG
>JBKPNA010000067.1:0-4381 GCA_046765695.1 Actinomycetota bacterium
GTTGGGCGGTGTCGGTGGCTGGTTCGACGTGGAGGACCTGACGTTCCAGAAGCTGCTGGGCTGGGTCCTTGCACCGGTTGCCTGGCTGATCGGGGTGCCGTGGAGCGAAGCCGTTACTGCAGGTGGCTTCCTCGGCGAGAAGACAGTGATCAACGAGTTCGTCGCGTTCGCCTCCTTCGGGCCGCAGATACCCAACCTTGATCCCAAGACCGTGCTGATCACCACCTTCGCGCTCGCGGGTTTCGCGAACTTCGGGTCGATTGCCATTCAGATCGGTGCATTCGGCTCCCTAGCCCCCGAGCGTCGCGGTGAGGTTGCCAGCTTCGGGCTGCTGGCGCTGCTGGCCGGTAGCCTCGCCAACCTGTCGAATGCTGCCATCGTTGGAGTCGTTGGAAGCTAAGACTTCAGAGCATCCGCTGGGACGTTCCATGTCACTGCGGCAAACAGAAAGGCACGGTCTGACACCATGCGCGTAGCCAGGTCCCGATCATCGGCGCGTACGGCACCGCCCCCGAAGGCTTCGACACACGATCCGCTGGCTGCGGCTGCCGCCGAAGCACTCGCCACCCGCCTGAAGTCTGAAACGCATGACGTCGCGCTCGTCCTCGGCTCCGGCTGGGCATCCGCTGCCGACCTGCTCGGCGAGGTCGTGGCTGAGGTCCCGACGACCCACCTGCCCGGTTTCGCACCCGCAGCGGCGGCCGGTCACGTCGGCAAAATCAGGTCCGTCCGGATCGGCTCGACCGGCCGGCGGGCACTGGTCTTTCTCAGCCGGACCCATCTCTACGAGGGCCGTGGGGTTCGTCCCGTCGTGCACGGCGTCCGTACGGCCGCCCTGGCCGGGTGCTCCACGGTGGTGCTGACCAATGGCAGCGGCGGCCTGCGACCTGAGTGGGGTCCCGGCACGCCGGTGCTGATCAGCGATCACATCAATCTGACCGGGGTGTCACCGGTCGAGGGTGCGAACTTCATCGATCTCACCGACCTCTACTCGGCGCGACTGCGAGCCGTCGCGCGCGAGGTGGACTCCTCACTCGAGGATGGCGTCTACGTCCAGTTCCCGGGGCCGCACTACGAGACGCCGGCCGAGGTCCGGATGGCCCGGATGCTCGGCGGGGACCTCGTCGGCATGTCGACCGCGCTCGAGGCCATCGCCGCCCGCGAAGCCGGCGTCGAAGTCCTGGGCATCTCCCTCGTCACCAACCTGGCGGCTGGAGTGGGGGAGGGTCCACTGAACCACGAGGAGGTGCTGGCAACCGGCCGCGCCGCGGCGCAGCGCTGCGGCACCCTGCTCGCCGAGGTTGTTCGCCGGGTGGCCGAGTAGGGCGTGCGACCCACGAGTCCAGCGCCGTCAACCTCATCCCCTCAGCCTCTCGTTGGGAGCAAGTACGACGGGTCGATCAGGCGTGCGGTGCGAGCATTGCTGTCAGGAGGTGGTGGCGGTTAGCACACTGACCATTCGACAGCTGGACGCTCGTACGCACGCCCGGCTGCGATGGCGAGCGGCGAAGCATGGCCGCTCGGTGGAGGCCGAAGTCCGGGCCATCCTGGATGCCGCGGTAAACCTCCCAGATGAGAACACCCTGCTGGCTCTTCGCGCATCGGTCGCCGAGGTCGGTGGGGTGGATCTTCCCGTGGCGGCGCGGACGGATCGGCCCCGCCCTGTGGACCTCGGGTGATAGTCGCCGACACCAACATCGTGTCGGAGTTCATGAAGGACCGACCGGATCCGGCCGTCCTCGCCTGGGCCGAGAGATTCGAGGCAACCGATCTTGGTATCTCTGTGGTGACCGTGTCTGCCTGGGGGCATACGGCCTCGCGACCCGCAACGTGGGCGACTTCCACCACATCACCGAGCTCAGCCTCGTCAATCCGTTTGCCTGACACTGCGTTCAAAGTTGATGCTCACCGATCGAGCTGGGTGGGGGCGAGAGAGATCAGATCCACGCCGAGGTCGCGGACCTTGCCAAGCAGGCCGTGCAGCGCAGCCTGGTCCGTCACGACACCGCGAAGTGTGGTGGTGCCGTCGTCCTCGGGGGTGAGGGTGAAGCCGTCGAACCAGGCCGACCAGTTCTGGCCGAGATGCCCGTCAACCCGGAGTTCGTAATGGGCAGGCACGTCCGGCCTGTGATGCTGGTTCATAGTGACCCGGCCAACACTGCCCGTGCGCGGGCGCGACGGGCCCGTCGGGTGGCGGGGCGTCGGATGAGCCATTCGGCGACGAGGGCGTTGATGAGCCAGGCGGATCCCATGGAGATTGCCTTGCTGAGGTCGCCGGTGCCGAACAGGGCTTCACCGATCCCTTCGGTGATGGTCTGGGTGCCTGCGCCGAGGCCGAGGGCGTAGGCCCGCATCATCCAGGCGCGGTGCGCGGGAATGTCGCGGCGGCGGATTGCGGTGAATCCGAGCACGATGGCGGCGGCCATCGCGGTGCCGACCAGGAGCCGGATGGCCCACAGCAGGGTCCCGCCGGGTGCGTCGGAGTAGAACAGGGTCATCCAGAGTCCGGAGAACGCGACGGCCAGACCAGTTCCGGCCAGGATGCGGCCGGATTTGCGGTGCCAGCCCGGATGCCGGCGGCGCAGCCGGGCCGAGAACTGGAACGCGCCGAGCAGGGCGTAGCAGACCGCGCCCAGCACGTGCACCACCAAAGGTGCCGGGAATGCGGCGATGCGCGGGTTGGGAGGCATCAGCTGCGGGCCGCCGGCGACCTCGATCAGCCGCAGCGATCCGGAGATCACCGGGATGAGACTGAGGGCAATCAGTGCCACCGGGACCGGCCAGCCGGACTTCTCCCGGGAACCCGGCCGGCGCTGCCGCGCCGGTCGGGTCTGGGTCATGGTCGGCGTGGTCATTCGACACCTGCCGGGGAGGCCACGTGCTGGCCGGCGACCGGGACGGAGTCAGTGGCGGTCTGGGTGCGGACGCTGCGCCACAGCGAGTAGCCGAGCGCGACCAGGGCGGCACTGACCGGAAAAGCGAACAGCCGCTGGATCAGCTCCGGCAACACGAAGGTTGTGAGGAGGGCGGCGGCGCCAACGGTAAGGAGTGCGGCGGCCCACCGGGCGAGCACGTTGGCCCGGAACAGGGCGATGCCGAAAATGATGCCACCGAGGATGTAAGCGAAGCCGCCGCCCTTGATGAGGATCTGCAGCGGGCCGACGTCGCCGACCGGGGTGCCGTTGGTGGCCACAGCAAGGACGTCGTTGACGTAGCCGGGCTGACTGGCAGCAAGGCCGGGGAGCACGAACACACCGACGACCTGGGTACCGAAGATGCCGAGGTAGCCGATACCGAGTACGACGTAGCCGATCAGGCCGAGCACTCCAGCCTGCCTGACCTGGCGCAGGTAGATACCGGTGATGCCGACCAGCGACAAGACGGCCATGAAGATCTTCATGGTTTCGCGGACGGCGTATTCGGTCGTCGTGGTGAACCTGGCGTCCAGGAGCGGGTGCTTGATCTGGACGGCCATGAACAGCAGTCCTCCGGCGACGGCGGCGACGGCTGCTGCTCGGGTGAGGGTGCTGGGTGTGACGGTCATGTCCACTTCCTGTCGGTTGGTCCGTGGCGGTTGCCGCGGGGGATGTCTGCAACCTAGGAAGCGACGTCGTGACTGCGCGTCACCAGATGATGTGAATGACGATGTGACACGAAGGGGTCCGCGGTCGTTTGCGGCCTTGTGCGGAGGAACGAACCCGAAATCGGCCGATTCGGCCTTCACATGTGGCCCTGTGCGGAGAAACGTTTCGGCCTAGAGGAGCCCTCGTTCGTGGGCGCGGCGCACCGCTGCGGCCCGGGTCGTCACGCCGAGCTTGGTGAAGATGCGTTTGGTGTGCGTACGGAGCGTGTTCAGCGTGACGTAAAGCTCGCGGGCGATCTCTGGTCCGGTGAGCTCGCTGTCGAGGAGCCGGAGCACCTGCAGCTCGCGGTCGCTCAACGTGCCAGTCGCGGCTTGCTGCGGCTCGGCCGGCGCCTCGACGGGGGTTGTCGTGCGCTTGAGCAGTCGTCGGGCGTGCGCTTGCACGGCGGCCTCGGGGGCCCTGGCCGCCTGCTGCAGCAGGACCAGCATCGGGGTCCCCTCGTCCAGGTACAGCCGCACGCAGCTGTCCGGCTCGGTCGCCTCGACGAAGCTTCGGCGCAGCGCGGCCAGCGCCTGTGGCAGGTCACCGCAGGCATCGTTGGCCAGCGCCTGCAGTACCCGAATCTCTCGCACGCTGCCGTCCCGGCCGGCCTCCACGACCGCAGCATGCAGCCGTTCGAGAAGTCCGAGGACGTGCTGATCGGCCCGATGCTGGGCGAGCAGCAGCCGTGCCAGTGTCAGGTGCTCGTATTCCCGCAGGTAGTCCGGTTGATCATCGACGCGAAGCGCTCGGTCCTC
>JBKPNA010000068.1:0-4448 GCA_046765695.1 Actinomycetota bacterium
CCCCCAACACCACGAATTGAGTGTCGTCGGCAGCGTCAGATGTGTATAAGAGACAGGTTCTGGACAATGAGCGAGACCGGAGCAGGTTCCGGTGCCGGATTGACCGCTCCATTTGGCAGCAGGGCCAGGTTGTTCGACCGCTTGGTCAGGGTGAGCATCGGACCGCTTGCGCAGGGAATCCCCTGCTGCGCGGCCTGGTCGGTGTCCTCCTCCCAGACTGTTGGTGCAGTCGAGGAGTTCTGGTTCGGAAACACGTTGCCGATGCCGACAAGTAACGGATCGCCATTCATGCTGTGCTCCTCCACGAAGAGTTTGGCCGTTGATAGGAATATTGAGCCACACATCCGTGTGATCCACATCACTGCGGGCGGAGCAGGACCGCCGAGGTGGTCTGGTTGCCGGTGAAACTGCCCGTCCAGCCGTGGCCGACGAAGGTCGTGGCAAGCGCGGCTGGGTCATCCTTGACCAGGGTGAACCCGGCCATTGGCAGGCTGCGGCGCAGGTACGCGGCGACCTCCGCCGCCGGCGGGGAGGACAGCACGGCGGTCACGTTGTTGGCCTGATCGACGGTCGCAATGATCACAGACGACCGCGGCAGTGAGAACTGCTGGACCGGCCCGTTCAGGTAACCCAGCATCTGCAGGGACACCCCGTCGGCCGGGATCGTCACCGGCGGTGTCGCCGCACCGGGCGGCGGGTTCGGGCCTACCGACCGCGGGATCGGAGCGGGGTCTCCGCCGTTGCAGCCGGCGACGCCCAGCAGGATGACCAGCAAGATCGCGCCCAGCAACCGGCGAGTGTCCGGTGGGCGCACGATGTCCACCGTAGTGGCCAAGGTCGATACCCTGGGCGTTCGTATGTCCACGTCAACCGAGGTCGTTCTCCGGCCACACCGCCTGCCCGCCGCCGTACGCGCCATGCGGCCCAAGCAGTGGGTCAAGAACGTCCTGGTCGGCGCCGCCCCGCTGGCCGCCGGAAAGCTGTTCGAGGTCCCCGTCCTGACCGGCGTGGCACTGGCGTTCATCGCATTCTGCCTGGTCAGCGCGAGCGTCTATCTCGTCAACGACGTGCATGACATCGCCGAGGACCGGATGCATCCGCGAAAGCGGTTTCGGCCCATCGCGTCCGGCGAGCTCAAGCCGGCGACCGCCCTGGTGCTGGCCGCCGTGACGGGTCTCGGTGGGCTGGCCCTGGGCTTCGCAACCACAGTGTCGCTGGGCATCACTCTGGTGGTGTACATCGCGATCCAGCTGCTCTACTCGACCTTCCTCAAGCACCTGCCGGTCGTCGATCTCGCGGTGGTGGCCAGCGGTTTCCTGCTGCGCGCGATCGCCGGCGGCGTCGCGACCGGCATCCCGCTCAGCCAGTGGTTCCTGCTGGTCGCCGCGTTCGGCTCGTTCTTCATGGTGGCCGGCAAGCGTTACTCGGAGATGAAGGCGGTCGGCAGCGACGCGGGTACGCGACGGGCGCTCAGCCGGTACTCCGAGTCCTACCTGCGGTTCGCCTGGATGCTGGCCGCGGCGATGGTGCTGATCTCGTACAGCCTCTGGGCCTTCCAGAACGGCGTCAACGGCCCCCTCGGCGTCCCCTGGACCGCGATCTCCATTGCGCCGTTTACCTTGGGACTGCTGCAGTACGCGCTGGAGGTCGATGCCGGGAACGCCGGGGAGCCCGAGGACGTCGTACTGCATGATCATGTACTGCAAGGGATAGGGGTGATCTGGCTCGTGGTGGTCTCGGTGGGGGTGTTTCTGTGACCGAGCATGCGAAGACAGTGCCACCCATCAAGCCTTCGCTGCCCGAGTCGCAGCCGGCCATTCCGCAATCCCTGGTGGAGCTGCATGGCTGGGGCCGCGCCGCTGGCACGATGACCCACCTCGCGCAGATCGACTCCGTGGCGGACGCCGTTTCGGCCCTGCGCACGTCCGACGCTGTTCGCGGGGTGGTGCCTCGCGGGCTCGGCCGAAGCTACGGCGACGCGGCACAGAATGCCGGCGGAAGGACGCTCGAGCTCACCAAGATGAACCGGATCCTGGCGGTCGACGCCAGGTCCGACATGCCAACGGTCACCGTCGAGGCGGGGGTGAGCCTGGACGCGCTGATGCGCGCCCTGTTGCCCTTCGGCCTCTGGGTGCCCGTGCTGCCCGGCACCCGGCAGGTCACCATCGGCGGCGCCATCGCCGCCGACGTGCACGGCAAGAACCACCACACCCAGGGCAGCTTCGGCAACCACCTACGCTCCCTCGACCTGCTGATGGCCGACGGCGAGGTCCGTACGCTGACGCCGGAGGGCGAGACCGAGCGGCTGTTCTGGGCAACCATCGGCGGGATGGGCCTGACCGGCGTCGTGCTGAGCGCCACGATCGGCCTGCAGCAAGTGGAGACCGCCTACTTCACCGTGGACACCGACCGCTGCGCCGACCTCGACGACCTGATGCAGCAGATGTCGGACGGCGACGAGAACTACACCTACTCGGTGGCCTGGTTCGACGCCGTGACCGGCGGCAGGCACCTTGGTCGGGCGGTGCTCACCCGTGGCAACAAGGCCAGGCTCGCCGACCTGCCGGCCAAGCTGCGCCGCCGGGACCCACTGCAGTTCGTCGCCCCGTCACTCGGCACCATTCCGGAGATCTTCCCCAACCGCATGATCAACAAGGCCACCGCGAAGGCCTTCAGCACCGTCTGGTACTACAAGGCTCCGCAGCACCGGGTCGGTGAGCTGCAGAACATCACCCAGTTCTTCCACCCGCTGGACATCGTCGCGGAGTGGAACCGGGTGTACGGGCCGCACGGCTTCCTGCAGTACCAGTTCGTCGTCCCGTTCACCGAGGCGGATACCTTCCGCCGCTGCGTGGAGATGATCGTCAACTCCGGGCACCTGTCGTGCCTCAACGTGCTGAAGCGCTTCGGTCCCGGCAACCCGGCCCCGCTGTCCTTCCCCATGCCCGGCTGGACGCTCACCGTGGACCTGCCGATCGAGCATGGCCTGGACCGGCTGTGCGATGCGCTGGACGAGCAGGTGATCGGGGCCGGCGGCCGGGTCTACTTGGCCAAGGACTCCCGGCTCAGCGCGGCCGCGTTCCGGCAGATGTACCCGCGGCTCGACGACTTCCTGGCGGTACGCCGCGAGGTCGATCCGGACGGCATCTTCAACTCAGACCTGGCCCGGCGACTGGAAATCCGGTGAGCAGACCAGCATGATCAACTCCGTGGGCGCACCGCAGTCACTGCTGCTGCTTGGCGGCACCTCCGACATCGCGCTGGCCGTGGCGCGCCGCTATGCGCGGGAGGGGCTCCGGGTCGTGCTCGCCGCCCGGCCGACCGAGCGGCGTACCGCGGCCGCGGCCGAGCTGCGTGACCTCGGGTGCACGGTGGCCGAGGTCGACCTCGACGCCCGGGATCACGACTCACACCCCGCGACCATCGAACAGTCCTTCGCAGACGGGGACATCGACATCGCGGTGGTCGCCTTCGGCATCCTCGGCGATGCCGAGCGGGCCTGGACCGACGCCGATCACGCCTTGGAGCTGGCCGAAGTCAACTACGCCGCGCCGGTGCACCTCGGGGTGCTGCTGGCCGACCGGCTGCGGGCCCAGGGCCACGGCTGGATCGTGGCTCTCTCGAGCGTGGCCGGTGAGCGGGTGCGCCGGTCGAACTTCGTCTACGGCTCGACCAAGGCCGGGTTCGACGGGTTCTTCCTCCAGCTGGGCGAGGCGCTGCGCGGCAGCGGCGTACGGGTGCTCGTGGTCCGGCCGGGATTCGTCCGATCCAAGATGACCGAGGGGCGCCAAGAGGTGCCCATGTCGGTGACGCCCGACCAGGTGGCCGAAGCCATCGCCGACGGGGTTTCCAACAAGCGTCAGCTGATCTGGGTGCCGGCTGCCTGGCGGGCCGTGATGTCGGGACTGCGGCACGTGCCAAGACCGCTGTTCCGCAAGCTGCCCATTTGAGAGGGTCTCGTCATGAGCACAGCTACTCCAGCCAGCCCGGAGCGGGCCGACCTGGTCTCGGGCCTGCAGCGGCATCGCGGCTTCCTGCTGCACACGGTCAACGGCATCACCGACGACCAGGCCCGGCAGCGCACGACCGTCAGCGAGCTGACCCTGGGCGGGCTGATCAAGCACGTCGCGCAGACCGAGCGGCAATGGGCTGACTTCATGTTGAACGGGCCCGGCGAATCGCCGCAGATCGACTGGGAGTCGGTCGACTGGACCGATCCGCCGGCCGAGGTGGTCTCCTTTCTGGACAGTCACCGGATGCGGGAGGACGAGACCTTGGCCGACTTGAAGGCCACGTACGCCGACGTCGCCGCCGCCACCGATGCGCTGGTCGGCAGCATCGACCTGGACCAGGACCAGCCACTGCCGGAGGCGCCGTGGTTCGAACCGGGCGCCCGCTGGACGGCGCGGCGGACCCTGCTGCACATCCTGGCCGAGACCAGTCAGCAC
>JBKPNA010000069.1:0-3033 GCA_046765695.1 Actinomycetota bacterium
GGTCAGAGGCGATAAGGGAATCGGCCGATCTGTTGTCGTCGGTCACCGGTTTGCAGCTGCGGGGCCCCGGGAGGATCTGCACCGTTTCCTTCCATCTGCACCGTCAGCAACGGGTGCAAATGGAAGGGAAGGGTGCAGATCTGGCCGCGCAGCTCCGGGCTGGATCCGGGATCCCGCGGTATCTAGTGGACGAGGGCCTTCTCCGCGCCGGCACCGGTGAGGGAGCGGACCTCGAGCTCGTTGTAGCGGAGCTCGCTTGCCGTCTCCTTGCTGATCAAGGTGCCGACGATCCCGCAGAGGAAGCCGAACGGGATCGACACGATGCCCGGGTTGCGCAACGGGAACCAGGCGAAGTCCGCAGCCGGCGCCAACGACGTTGGCGTGCCGGAGACAACCGGAGAGAAGAACACCAACACCACAGCGCAGATCAGCCCGCCATAGATGCTGAACGTCGCCCCCATCGTGTTGAACCGGCGCCAGAACAGGTTGAACAGCAGGGCCGGCAGGTTCGCCGAGGCCGCCACCGCGAACGCCAGCGCGACCAGGAAGGCGATGTTCAGCCGTTGCGCCGGGATGGCCAGCACGATCGCAATGGCGCCGATCACGAACGCCGCGATGCGGGCCACGACCAGCTCGCTTTGCTCGCTCACCTGGCCCTTCTTGACCACGTTCGCGTACAGGTCATGGGCGACCGAAGAGGCTGACGTCAAGGTGAGCCCGGCGACGACGGCCAGGATGGTGGCGAAGGCAACCGCCGAGATCAGCGCCAGCAGGATGGACCCGCCGAGGGTGCCCTCGCCGCCGCCAACCGCCTGGGCGAGCAGTGGGGAGGCAGCGTTGCCGGCCGAGGTCTGCACCTGGCTGCCCTTGCCCGTGTCGAGCAGCGCAGCGGCACCGAAGCCCAGCACGAGGGTCATCAGATAGAACGCGCCGATCAGCCCGATCGCCCAGAGCACCGACTTGCGCGCGGCCCGTGCGGTCGGGGTGGTGTAGAACCGGATCAGGATGTGCGGCAGGCCGGCGGTGCCCAGCACCAGCGCAAGCCCGAGGGACAAGAAGTCGATCTTGCCGAGCAGATCCTTGCCGTAGAGCAGGCCGGGCTGCAGGAAGGCCTCGCCCTTACCGGAGCGCTCGGCCGCCGCGCCCAGCAGCTCGGACAGGTTGAAGCCGAACTGGACCAGCACCAGGATCGTGATCAGCAGGCTGCCCAGCATCAGCAGCACCGCCTTGACAATCTGCACCCAGGTGGTGCCCTTCATCCCGCCGAAGGTGACGTAGATGATCATGAGTACGCCGACGGCGACGATCACCAGTGCCTTGACGCCCTCGCCGGTCACCCCGAGCAGCAATCCGACCAGGCTGCCGGCACCGACCATCTGAGCCAGCAGGTAGAAGATCGACACGACGATGGTCGAGGTGGCCGCGGCACCGCGTACGGGGATCTGGCGCATCCGGTACGCCAGTTGGTCGGCCATGGTGTAGCGGCCGGAGTTGCGCAACAGCTCCGCGACCAGCAGCAGAGCGACCAGCCAGGCCACCAGGAAGCCGATCGAGTAGAGGAAGCCGTCGTACCCGAACAGGGCGATCGATCCGGAGATGCCGAGGAACGACGCGGCGGACATGTAGTCGCCGCTGACGGCAAGGCCGTTCTGGAAGCCGCTGAACGACCGGCCTGCCGCGTAGTACTGCGCCGCCGTCTTGCTCTGCCGCGAGGCCCAGAACGTGATGCCGAGGGTGACCGCGACGACCGCGAGGAACAGCGCGATCGTGAGGAAGCGGTTCCCGGTGACCAGCGGCACCAGCAGCAGGGCGCTCACCGGCCGATCTCCGTTTCGAACTCGTTCCGCAGCTTCTCGGCCATCGGGTCCAGGCGCTTCGTCGAGTGCCGCGCGTAGAGGTAGGCGATGAGGAAGGTGGAGACGAACTGCAGCAGCCCGAACACCAGGGCGACGTTGATGTTGCCGACGACCGGGGTGGCCATGAAGTCGCGGGCCCAGTTGTTGCACACCACGTAGGCGATGTACCAGGCCATGAACACCACGGTGGCGGGGAACGCGAAGCCACGGTAGCGGCGGCGCAGCTCGGCGAAGTCGGCCTGTGACGCTATCCGCTCATACACCTCGTGCTCGGTGGCACCTGATCGCCGGGTCGGCGTACGTCGCCCTCGACGCTTGGCCATGATCGCCCTCCACTTCCACGCTTCGGTGGACGTTCGGGTACGAGATGCCCGGCCCGGCCACCATTGGTCAACGGGTTTGAGCAGACCATAACCGCAACTGGGTCGGCGTGGAAGCGGGCCCCTTCATCCGAAACCGGTCAGAAACGACAGTCCTAAATCGATTCAGAGCTGGCGTATGTGTCCGGTTTCGCACCGAAAGCGGGCCAAAGGCTGGCTACAGGGCGATCTGCAGGACGTCGTCGAAGTCGTCGTCGATCGTGATCTTGGTGTGATCGACCTCCGCCCGCCAGCAGGACGTCTGGAACGGCAGCAGCAGCGGATCGGGTGAGCGAGCCGATCCGTCGTACAGGGTGCCGATGTCGGCCAGCAGCTCGGCACGCCGCCGCGGCTCGAGCTCGCGTACGGCCGGGCGCCGTTCCACCATTGCGAGCAGTGCCGCCCGGGTGATCGGTACCCAGTTCCGGAACGTCCGATGCTCCATTCGGGCGAAGTAGGGGCTTTCCACCACCGCGTCCAGGGAGTCGGCCCCGTAATCCCCGCGCATCGCATGCGGGTCGACGTCCTGCAGCAGCACGCTGAGGCGCTTCACCCACGGCACGGTGTCGTCGCGGGTGTTGTAGACCACCGCCAAATGTCCGCCGGGTTTGAGCACTCGGGCGATCTCGGTCAAGGCCAGGCCCGGCGCGAAGCGGTGCAGCGTCGCGGCCGCGGTGACCACGTCGAAGTGGCAGGACAGGAACGGCAGCGACTCCACCTGACCCGCCACGTGCAGCCGAGTGCCGAGCCGCTCGGGCAGTGTGGCGACCACGCTGATGTCCCGGTCGAGGCAGAAAACCTCGTGGCCGGCCTCGTGC
>JBKPNA010000070.1:0-8881 GCA_046765695.1 Actinomycetota bacterium
GGTAGAAGAAGTGCTGCGCCGCGGTGGGGACGTCGAAGTCCCGGGTCTCCTTGATGGGCTTGCCGTTGTCCATGGTCTCGACCACGGCCAGCTCTCGGGATCGTTCGGCGATGCCGCGGGCGATCCGGAACAGGTACTTACCCCGCTCAGCCCCCGACATCCGCGACCAGACCTTCTCGTACGCCCGCCGCGCGGCCGCGACGGCCCGGTCGATGTCGGCCGAATTGACCGTGGAAACGGTCGACAGCCTCTCGCCGGTGCCCGGGTTGATGCTGTCCCAGTCGTCCCCGCCGCCCTCGACGAAGGTGCCGTCGATGTAGGGCAGATAGCGGTCCTTGATCCCCGCGATCGCGCTCGACTCCGGCGCCGGAGAGTAGGTCCATTCGAGAACAGCCATCAGTCAGTCCACCGTCACGTAGTCGGCGCCGGAGTAGTGCCCGTCGAGCTGGGCCCGGCGTTGCATGATCAGATCGTTCAGCACCGAGGAGGCGCCGAACCGGAAGTAGTAGGGGTCCAGCCACTCCGGCCCGGCCACCTCATGGACCGCGACCAGATAGCGGATCGCGTCCTTCGCGGTACGGATACCGCCCGCCGGCTTGACCGCCCGCTGCTCCCCGGTCGCGGTCTGCCAGTCCTTGACCGCCTGCAGCATCACATGGGTGACCGGCAGCGTCGCAGCAGGCGAGACCTTTCCGGTCGAGGTCTTGATGAAGTCGCCGCCGGCCAGCAGGGCCAGCCAGGCCGCCCGGCGGACGTTGTCGTACGTCGCGAGCTCGCCGGTCTCCAGGATCACCTTCAGCCGCCTGTCGCCGCAGGCCGCCTTGACTGCCACGATCTGCTCGAACACCGTGCCGTAGCGTCCGGCCAGGAATGCGCCGCGGTCGATCACCATGTCGACCTCGTCCGCGCCGGCCTCCACCGCCATCCGGGTCTCGGCCAGCTTCACCTCAAGGCTCGACCGTCCCGACGGGAATGCCGTGGCCACCGACGCCACCTTCACACCCGAATCGCCGAGCTCCTCCTTGGCGACAGCGACCATGTCGGGATAGACGCAGACGGCCGCCGTACGCGGCGTGTCCGGCCGGTCGGGGTCGGGCAGCATCGCCTTGCGGGCCAGGTTACGCACCTTGCCAGGCGTGTCGGCACCTTCCAGAGTGGTCAGGTCGACCATCGAGATGGCCAGGTCGAGCGCTGTCAGCTTCGAGGCCTTCTTGATGGACCGCGTCGCCAACGACGCCGCCCGCTGCTCCACACCCACCGGATCGACCGCGGGCAGCCCGAACAGGAACCGGCGCAGCGAGGACTCGTCGGCCGTCGCGTCCGCCAGGTGCGTGGGCATCCGGACCGGGTTCGCCGTCCGGTGACCGTTGGCGTCCACCGTGCTCACATGTTCACAATATGCGGGTGCAGGCATCCCGCAGCAGGATCCGGCCGGACCGGCAGCAGGCAGCGGTCAACCCGCTGGAGCTGTTCTTCGACCTGGTGTTCGTCTTCGCGCTGACCCAGGTCACCGCCTTCATGGCGGAACAGCTCAACTGGCACGGCCTGCTGCGCGGCGTACTGATCATCTCCCTGCTCTGGTGGGCCTGGACGGGATATGCCTGGCTGGCCAACGTGGAGAGCCCCGACGAGCCGGAGCTCAAGCTGACGATCCTGCTCGCCATGTCGGCCATGTTCGTGATGGCCCTGACCATTCCGGAGGCGTTCGAAGATGCCCCGGGTGGGCTGAACGGCCCGGTGATGCTGGCCCTGTGCTACCTGCTGGTCCGGGTCTGCCACTTCGCGATGTTCCTGATCATCGCTCAGGAGGATGCCGGGCTGCGCGGCCAGCTGCTGCGGTTCGCCCCGAGCGTGGTGGGCAGCACCATCGTGCTGCTGGTGGCGTCGGCGTTCCACGGCTGGATTCAGACGGCGCTGTGGCTGCTGGCCCTGGTGGTCGACTACGTCGGCACGTTCCTGGGCGGAGCATCGGGCTGGCGGTTGCCGGCTCCGAGCCACTTCTCCGAGCGTCACGGACTGATCGTTATCGTCGCGCTCGGCGAGTCGATCGTCGCGATCGGGGTCGGTGTGGCCGAGTTGCCGATCTCCACGCCCATCCTGATCGCCTCGGGTCTGGGCCTGATCATTGCGTCCGCGCTGTGGTGGGCCTACTTCGACGTCAGCGCGCTGCTCGGGGAGCACGCGCTGGCCAGCGAGCCGGCCGAGACCCGGCCGCGGCTCGCCCGCAACGCCTTCTCCTTCGCCCACTACCCGCTTGTCCTCGGCATCGTGCTGGTCGCCCTCGGGCTGAAGAAGGCGTTGGAGTACATCGGCGACTCCGAGCACCACACGCTGACCGACCCGCTGAAGGGCGTTGCCCTGGCCGCGCTGATCGGCGGGGTTGCGCTGTACCTGCTCGCGCACGTGCTGTTCAAGTGGCTGACGGTGCACACCTGGTCGCACCTCCGGCTGGCCACGGCCGGCGCGCTGCTGCTGGCCTGGCCGCTGCTGGGCAAGGTGCCGGCCATGGGCCAGCTCGCCGTCGTCGCCGCGCTGCTGGTCGCCTGCCTGGTGATCGAGTCGTTGGTGTACGCCGAGAGCCGCCGCAAGATCCGGGCCGAGCTGGCCCATCCCTGAACTCGTCAGCTGAACGCGTTCTCCCCGGTCAGCGCCTGGCCGATGATCAGCTGGTGCACCTCCGAGGTACCCTCGTAGGTCAGCACCGACTCCAGGTTGTTGGCGTGCCGCAGCACCGGGTACTCGGTGGTGATGCCGCTCGCACCCAGGATGGTCCGGCACTCCCGGGCGATGGCCAGCGCCTCCCGCACGTTGTTCAGCTTGCCCAGGCTGACCTGGCGCGGCTGCAACCGGTGCTCGTCCTTCAGCCGTCCGAGATGCATCGCGAGCAGGAAACCCTTCTGCAGCTCCAGGGTCATGTCCGCCAGCTTCGCCTGAGTGAGCTGGTACGAGGCCAGCGGCCGGTCGAACACCTCACGGCTGCCGGCGTACGCGAGCGCGGTCTCCAGGCAGTCCCGGGCGGCGCCCAACGCGCCGAAGACGATGCCGAACCGGGCCTCGTTCAGGCACGACAGCGGCCCGCGCAGGCCGGTCACCTGACCGAGCACCGCGTCGGCCGGCAGCCGTACGTCCTGCAGGACCAGCTCGGAGCTGACGGAGGCGCGCAGCGACAGCTTGTGGTGGATGGTGCGGGTGGTGAAGCCCTCGGTGCCGGCGGGTACGAGGAAGCCGCGGATGCCCTCATCCGTTTGCGCCCAGACCACGGCCACGTCGGCCACCGAGCCGTTGGTGATCCAGGTCTTGGTGCCGTTCAGCAGCCACCCGTCACCGTCCGGTTTGGCCCGGGTTCGCATCCCCGCCGGATTGGAGCCGAAGTCGGGTTCGGTCAGCCCGAAGCAGCCGATCGCGTCCCCGCTGGCCATCCGCGGCAGCCAGGCCTGTTTCTGCTCCTCCGAGCCGAACTTCCAGATCGCGAACATCGACAGCGAGCCCTGCACCGAGACCATGCTGCGGACGCCCGAGTCACCGGCTTCCAGCTCAAGGCAGGCCAAGCCGTACGAGACGGCGTTCGCGCCGGCGCACCCGTAGCCCTCCAAGTGCATGCCGAGCAGGCCCAGACTCCCGGCTTCCCGCATCAGCGCGAGGTCCAGCTCGCCTCGTTCGTACCACTCGGCGATGTGCGGGCGCACCCGCCGGTCGACGAACTCGCGGACCGTCGCTTGGATGTCGCGCTCGTCGTCGCTGAGCAGATGGTCGATGCCCAGCAACTCCAGTGGTCCTGTCATGAAGGTCCCGTCCCAGCCAGCGTGATGGCTGCTTTTTCGATGTCGGCCTCGCTGAGCAGCACGTGCTGTGCCGCCGGTCCGAGCGGAACGAAGCTGTCCGCGCTCGCCACACGGCTTATCCTCCCGTCGAACCCGCCCTCGATGAGCGCGGCGACCACTCCCTCGCCGACACCGCCGGACTGCCGGGTCTCGTCGGCCACCAGCGCCCGGCCCGTGCGCCCGACGGCGGTCAGCACCTCCGCGACGGGCAGCGGAGCGAGAAAGCGCAGATCGAGCACGTCGGCCGAGATGCCGACGTCGGCTAGCCGCCGGGCCGCTCGCAGGCTCATCGCCACGCCGTTGCCGAACGTAATGATCGTGATCACCGGGTCTGTCGCCTCGTACAGCCGGGCCGACCCGATCGGGACGTGCGCGCCGGAGTCGACGGCGAGCCACTGGCCGTCGCCCTCGTCGTAGAGATCCCGCCGGTGGTACAGCGCGATCGGCTCCAGGAACACCGACAGGGTGCCGTCGCTGATCGCCGCGGCGACACAGGTGCGCAGCGTCGCCGCAGCGTCGTCGGGCCGCGCTGGGCAGGCGACCACCAGGCCGGGGATGTCACGCAGCACGGCCACGGCGTTGTCGTTGTGGAAGTGACCGCCGAAGCCCTTTTGGTAGGCAAGTCCGGGCACCCGCACAACCATCGGGTTGCGAAACCGGCCACGGGAGAAGAACGGCAGCGTCGCTCCCTCGCCCCGCAGCTGGTCCTCGGCGTTGTGCAGGTAGGCGAGGTACTGGATCTCCGGGATGGGGATCAGACCCGCCAGGCCCGCGCCGAGACCCAGCCCAAGAATCGACTGCTCGTCCAGCAGGGTGTCGAAGACCCGGCTCGCGCCGTACTTGCGGGCCAGCGCGCGGGTCACCCCGTACACCCCGCCCTTGACCCCGACGTCCTCGCCGAAAACGATCACCCGGCGGTCGGCAGCCAGGATCTGGTCCAGGGTGGTGTTGATCGACTCGGCCAGGGTCCGTGGTTTTCCTCCAGAGATCTCCCGTCCGAGGGCCTCGACCACCTGCAGGGCCTTCTGGGGTCTCCGGGGAGCAAGCGGCGCCATGACATCCGTCGCCGAGCCGAGCCTTCGGCCGCCGGCCAGCCGCTCGACCTCCGCGTCGATCTCCGTTCGGATCTCGGAGTAGCGGCGCAGCACTTCTGCCGGCTTGACGCCGGCATCGACCAGCCCTCCGGCCGTGCGCAGTACTGGATCGCGAGCGAAGTCGGCGGTGATCTCCCGCTCCCGCCGGTACGCGATCTCCGCATCGCTCCCGGCGTGACCGAGGAAACGCACGGTCTTGAGGTGCAGGAAGACCGGCCGCCGCTGCTCGCGTACGGTGCGGGCCGCGGCTGAGATCGATTCGGCCGCGACCGCCGGCTGCGCGCCGTCCACGGCCACGTAGTGGAGTCCCGGCCGGGAGCCGTACGCCCTCTCGATCCAGCCGGGTGGGGTCGGCACGGAGATGCCCCAGTCGTTGTCCTCGCAGACGAGCAGGATCGGCACCGGCAGCCCGCGGTACGCCGTGGCGATCGCGGTGTTGATCGCTCCGGCGGCGGTGGAGTGGTTGGCCGAGGCATCACCGAACGAGCAGACCACCACCGCGTCCTCCGGCCACTCGCAGGGCACGCCCAGCCGATAGGCCCGGTGCAGGGCGACGGCCAGCCCGACCGCCCGGGGCAGGTGCGAGGCTACGGTCGAGGTCTGCGGGATGATGCCGAGATCGGGATGCCCGAACACCTTGTGCCGGCCGCCGGCGATCGGCTCGTCGGCCAGCGTCATCAGGCCCTGCAGCACGTGCCGGATCGGCGTGGAGCCAGGGACCTGCGAAGCCCGAGCGACGTAGAACGCTCCGGATCGATAGTGGAGGAGTGCTGGATCGGTCGGCCGCAACGCCATCGCCACCAGAGCGTTGCTCTCATGCCCTGCCGAGCCGATGGTGTAGAAGCCGCGACCCTGCTGCTGCAGCTCCCTGGCCACGAAGTCCAGATGCCGGCTCGTCGCCTGGGCCTCGAACACCCGCCACCACCACTCCGTCTCCGCCGACTTGTCAGAAACTGAGCGCGCCATGGCGCGCACAGTTTCTGACAACTCACCAATCTGGTGGCGGAGGAACCGGTCGAGGGCGTGCATCTAGATCCGGAAGTTGGGATCCCCGGTGAGGTCGGCCACGTCCATCTGGGCCTTCTGCAACCGGCCGGAGTAGTCCCAGTTCACCGACTGCCAGCGGGTGAACTGGTCCAGCACCCAGACCCCCGACTGCCGCGACCCGTTGCCCGACTTGCCATTGCCACCGAAGGGCAGGTGCGCCTCGGCGCCCGAGGTGGAGTTGTTGATCGACACCATTCCGGCGCTGATCCTGTCCCGGAAGGTGAAGGCCTCCTTCGGGTCGGTGGTGTAGATCGACGACGACAACCCGTACCCGGGGGCATTGGCCAGCTCGATCGCCTCACTCAAGGAGGAGTAGGTCGTCACGCCCACGATCGGGCCGAAGGTCTCCTCGTCGAAGATCCGGTCGCCGTGGCGCACGCCATCGACGACCACCGGGTGATAGAACAAACCTGCCCTCGGGTCGCCGATGAAGTCGGCCCGCGGGTTGTCGTCGGTGATCCGGCCGACTGCCGCCTGGACCTTGTGGTGCGGGGAGATCCAGCTCAGGTACTCCTCGTAGCGCTCGGCGAACTTGGCGTCCAGCATCGGACCCATCAGCACGTCCTGCGTCGGGTCGCCCACCCGAGCCGCCGCCACCGCCGCGTTGAACCGACGAAGGAACTCGTCGTGCACCGACTCGTGCACGATCACGGTGCCCAGCGAGGTGCAGCGTTGCCCTGCGGTACCGAAGCCGGAGAACAGGGCACCCTCGACGGCCAGGTCGAGATCTGCGCTCGGCGTCACCAGCAGCGGGTTCTTCCCGCCCAGCTCGAGGCATGCGGTCTGCAGGCGCCGGCCGGTCAGTGCCCCGATCTCCCGGCCGACTGCGGACGACCCGGTGAAGCCGACCTTGTCCACGAGCCCGGCATCCAATGCCTGCTCCAGGCCCGCGTATGTCGCGGGTCCGTCGGCGTGCACCACGTTGAACACCCCGTCGGGCAGCCCGCCGCCGCGCACGAACAACTCATGGAAGGCCGCAGAGCAGACCGCCGAGTACTCCGCCGGTTTCCACACCACAGTGTTCCCAGCCAGCAGGGCGGGCACGATGTACCAGGAGGGGACAGCGACCGGGAAGTTGCCGGCCGTGATGACGACAACGGCACCGACGGGCCGGCGGAAGGTGAACAGCTGCTTGTCGGGCATCTCGCTCGGCACCGTCTGGCCGTAGAGCCGCCGGCCCTCGCCGAGGAAGAAGTCGCAGGTGTCCACGATCTCGCGCACCTCGCCCAGCGCCTCGCCGTACGGCTTGCCGATCTCGGCGGTGACCAGCCGGGCCAGTGCCTCGGCGTTGTCCTCGATCAGCCGACCGATGTGGGCGATGGCCCGGCCGCGCACGGGAGCTGGGATGGCTGCCCAGGCGTCCTGGGCCTTCTTCGCGGCCTCGGCGGCGCGAACGACGGTCGACGCGTCGGCGAAGGCCACCTCACCCACCACCTCGTCCAGTCGAGCCGGGTTGGTGCTGGCCGCGATCCGGCCGCCGGGCACGGCCTGGCCGTCGATGATCGAGCTGACAGTTGTCATGCGTCCACCTCCGCGAGTCGTCGTGCTGACCGGGCGACCGCGTGCACGGCCTCGTCGATCTCATCCTCGCTCACCGACAAAGCCGGCCGGAAGCGGATCGACCGCTCGCCGCAGGGCAGCACGATCACCCGTTCCTTCTTCCGCAGATTCGCGACCATCCAGTTCCGTTGCGTCCCGGATGGCAGGTCGTAGGCGACGAACAGTCCGCGTCCCCGTACGTTGTCGAGCCGGCCGGTCTCGGCGGCGACCGACTCCAGCCCGGCGACCAGCCGGGCCCCCTTCGAGCGGGCGGCCTCGATCAGACCTTCCGACTCGATGATCTCCAACAGCCGGCGCGAGCGCACCATGTCCGTCAGCCCGCCACCCCAGGTCGAGTTGATCCGGCCGGAGATCTGAAAGGCGTTGTTCGGGACCTCGTCGACCCGGGCGCCGGCCATGATGCCGCCCAGCTGCGCTTTCTTGGCGAAGGCGACGACATCGGGCTGCACCCCGAGCTGCTGGTACGCCCACGGCGTGCCGGTTGTGCCGACGCCGGTCTGCACCTCGTCGAGGATGAACAACGCATCGTGCGCGTGCACTAGCTGCTGCATCGCCTGCAGGAACTCCGGCCGGAGATGGTTGTCGCCACCCTCACCCTGGATGGGTTCGGCGATGAAGGCGGCGATGTCGTGCGGGTGTGCGGCGAACACAGCCCGAGCCTGCTCGAGTGCCCGCTGCTCGGCGGCAACTACCTCCTCGAGGTGGTCGGCGAGCGGGAAGATCATCGCCGGTACGTCGATCCGCGGCCAGTCGAACATCGGGAACCGGTCGGTCTTGTTCGGCTCGGTGTTGGTCAGCGACAGGGTGTAGCCGCTGCGACCGTGGAACGCCCGGGTGAGATGCATGATCTTGGTGCCGAGCCCCCGGTCCCGGCCGGCCGACTCGTTCAGCCTGGACTTCCAGTCGAAGGCCACCTTGAGTGCGTTCTCCACCGCCAGCGCACCGCCCTCGACGAAGAACAGGTGGGGGAGTGCGGGATCGCCGAGCACCCGGGCGAACGTGGCGACGAACTCGGCGTACGCGGTGCTGTACATGTCCGGGTTGGCCGGCTTGTTGGCGGCGATCTCGGCAAGCTCGGCCAGGAAGGTCGGGTCGTCGGCCAGGCCGGCTGGGTTCAGACCGAGTGGGGCCGAGGCGAAGAAGGTGTACATGTCCAGGTAACGGCGGCCGTTGCGCGCGTCGACCAGCCGGGATCCGCGGCTCCGGTGAAGGTCGATCACCAGCTTCATGCCGTCGGTCAGCACGCTCCGGGCCAGCACCTCGTGAACTTCGGAAGGTGACACCTGGATCTGCTCGGCCATCTCATGCTCCTGAGGATTGTCCCGAGTCTACGGAAGATGGCAGAAATATATCGCCTGC
>JBKPNA010000071.1:0-10128 GCA_046765695.1 Actinomycetota bacterium
CCCCCCCCCCCCCCCCCCCCCCCCCCCCCCCCCATTTTCAAGCAGAAGACGGCATACGCGATGTGCTAGGTGGTCTCGTGGGCTCGGAGATGTGTATAAGAGACAGCCGACGAGCCGACCACTGCGCTCGACGTCACCGTCCAGGCCCAGATCATGAGCCTGCTGTCGGACCTGCAGGACGAGCGGAAGATGGGGTTGATCCTGATCACCCACGACCTCGGCGTGGTAGCCGACGTGGCCGACCGGATTGCGGTGATGTATGCGGGCCGGATCGTCGAGCAGGCTGACGTCTACGAGTTGTACGCGCAGCCCGGGCACCCCTACACCAAGGGTCTGCTGGACTCCATTCCGCGGCTGGACCAGAAAGGCGAGGTTCTGGCGGCGATCGGCGGTCTGCCGCCGAACCTGATGCGGATCCCGCCTGGCTGCCCGTTCAATCCGCGGTGCTCGTACGCGCAGGACGTCTGCCGGGTTGATCCACCGCCCCCGCTGCGGGAAGTGGCGCGGAACCGGTACGCGGCCTGCCACTTCTCGGAGTTGCTGCTCACCCACAGTCCGGAGCTGCAGGTGACCCAGACTCCCGATGCCGTGGAGCACGACACCAACCTGCACCTGCTGGACACCGTGACCGATCCCGAGCTGGGTGCTGAGCCTGGCGCACGCGAGGAGGACCTGCGGTGAACGGCGGCGAGGTCATCCTTCAGGCCGAGAACCTGGTCAAGCACTATCCGATCCGGGCCGGCGTGCTGCGGCGTACGGTCGGCTGGGTCCGGGCCGTCGACGGCGTGACCTTCGATCTGCACAAGGGCGAGACGCTGGGCGTCGTGGGGGAGTCGGGATGCGGCAAGTCCAGCCTCGGCCGGATGCTGATGCGGCTGGAGGAACCGACCGACGGGAAGCTGATCTTCGATGGCATCGACGTCTACAGCCAGAAGGGCGCAGACATGCGTCGCCTGCGCCGCGACATCCAGATCGTCTTCCAGGACCCCTACACCTCGCTCAACCCGCGCAAGACCGTCGGCGCCATCATCGGCGAGCCGTTCGAGATCCATCGCGACGTGGTGCCCAAGGGGGGCCGGCGACGGCGGGTCCAGGAACTGCTCGACCTGGTCGGGCTGAACCCAGAACACATCAACCGCTATCCGCATCAGTTCTCCGGCGGCCAGCGGCAGCGCATCGGGATCGCCCGCGGTGTCGCCCTCAACCCGAAGGTGATCATCTGCGACGAGCCGGTCTCGGCGCTCGACGTCTCGGTGCAGGCTCAGGTGGTGAACCTGCTGGAGAGCCTGCAAAACGAGTTGGGGCTGGCGTACATCTTCATCGCCCACGACCTGTCCGTGGTTCGCCATATCTCCGACCGCGTGGCAGTGATGTACCTGGGCAAGATCGTGGAGATTGGGGGCGAGGACCAGATCTACTCCCGGCCCACCCACCCCTACACGCAGGCGCTGTTGTCTGCCGTGCCGGTGCCCGATCCGACACTGCGCAACACGCGAGAGCAGATCGTGCTGACCGGCGACGTGCCAAGCCCGGCCAACCCGCCGAAGGCATGCCGCTTCCACACCCGCTGCTGGAAGGCCCAGGAGATCTGCACGGTGGAGGAGCCGCTGCTGGTGGACCGACCCGACGGCGAGCTGGGCCATCCCTCGGCGTGCCACTTCGCCGAGCCCAAGGTCGTGGTCTGAGGCGGTCACCCGTCCGCTCCGTTCCTCCGCACAAGGCCGCATCTGACCGCTGAATCGGCCGATTTGGCTTCCGTTTCTCCGCACAAGGCCGCGTCTGAGAGCTGATCCGGCTGGTTTGGCCTCCGTTTCTCCGCACAAGGCCGCATCCGGGTATCCACAGCAGGGGCAGGCCGACGACCGTCGTCCACAGATTCGTCCGGCCGCGTTCGGTGACGACCTTACGTCCGCATACTCCCTGCATGTCGGTGACTCAACAGTCCTTCCTGACCCGGGCGCAGGCGAGGGCCATCGGCCTGCCGCTCAGTAACCTGCGAGGTCCGCGCTACACCCGGCTGTACCACGACACGTACGTGCCATCGGCGGAGGTCGGCACCCTGCGGGTCCAGGCAGCCACGGCGATGAGCCGACTGCCGCAGGCTCATCACGTCAGCCACCACACCGCAGTGCGGCTGTGGGGCGGCGTAGCTCCCGACTCCGCCGAGGTCCATGTCAGCATGACGACGCGGGAAGAACGGTGTCGGCGCAGTGGCGTGGTCGCCCACTTCGCCGGTCCCGCCGTGCGGGTCACGACCCGCTTCGGGCTGGCAATCTCCACCCCGGTGCAGGCCTTCCTCGACCTGGCGAGTGTCGGCGTAAGCCTGATCGATCTGGTCATTGCGGGAGACAGCCTCGTCAAGTCGACGAAGCTCAACCCTGTGGCGTTGGTCGAGGGTGCCGATGCCTGGTCGGGCCGGCATGCCAAGTTGGCGAGGCGAGCTGCCCGCCTGGTCAGGGCAGGCGTCGACTCGCCGATGGAGACCAGACTTCGGCTGCTGCTCGTGCTGGCCGGTCTACCCGAACCGGATGTCAACTTCATCCTGCGTGCACCTGATGGGAGTTGGCGGCGCCGGTTCGACCTGTGCTACCCGGGGGTCCGGTTGATCATCGAGTACGACGGCCGGCAGCACGCCTTCGACCACGAGCAGTGGAGCGAGGACATTGCTCGACGCGAAGAGCTCGACGGACTCGGGTGGCGACTCGTCGTGGTCGAGTCAGACGGCATCTACGCCGATCCGCTTCGCACGCTGCAACGGGTGCGCGACGCCCTCGGGGAGCGTGGCGTACGGGTTCGGCACACCTTCAAGGCGGAATGGACTCGGCACTTCACCGTCTACCACTGAGCACTGATGCGGACTTGTGCGGAGAGACGGGAGCGAAATCGGCCAAATCGGCCCCCGGATGCGGCCTTGTGCGGAGAAACGGTGAGGTTGTGGCCGGGATCGGCTCCCGGATGGGGCCTTGTGCGGAGAAGCGGGTGAGGTCATCGGGCGGCATAGGGTAGGGCCCGTGAGTTCGAGTCCTTCCGAGTCGCAGCCTCGCCGGCTGATGTTGGTGCACGCCCATCCAGACGACGAGACGATCGGCAATGGGGCCACCATGGCCAAGTACGTGTCCGAGGGCGCCGCGGTCACCCTGGTGACCTGCACGCTGGGGGAGGAGGGGGAGGTACTGGTTCCCGACCTCGCTCATCTCGCAGCGGACCAAGGTGACGAGCTGGGCCAGCACCGGATCGGCGAGCTGAAGGCGGCGATGGACATCCTGGGCGTCACGGACTATGTACGCCTGGGCGGCGACGGGCGCTTCCGGGACTCGGGCATGGCGTACAGCGAGAAGGGTCACGCCATACCGCGGGACGTGCTGCGTGAAGGCATCTTCTGGACCACCGACCTGCTCGAGGCGGCCGACGAGCTGGTGCCACTGATCCGCGATCGGCGGCCCCAGGTGCTGTGCACGTACAACCAGAACGGCGGGTACGGCCATCCGGACCACATCCAGGCCCACCGGGTCGCGATGTACGCGACGCTGCTGGCCGGCGCCCGTGGGTACCGCCCGGACCTGGGTGAGGCGTGGACGGTGACCCGGCTGATGTGGAACGTGATCAGCAGGTCCCGGATGCTGGCCGGGATCCAGGCGCTGCGCGACGCGGGGGACACCGAGACGTGGAAGGGTTTCGACGCCGAGGGCGGTCTGGCATCGATGCTGGCCGCGGACGATGCGATCGACGTGGCAATCGACGGCACTCCCTGGGTGCGCCAGAAGCTCGACGCGATGCGGGCTCACGCAACCCAGATCACCCCAGACGGCCCGTTCTTCGCCGGCGCGAAGGTGCTGGGCGACGCGCAGTGGTCGCAGGAGTACTACCAGTTGGTCTCGGGCGTTGAATTCCCCGGCGATGGCTGGGCAGACGACCTCTTTGCCGGGCTGGACTGATCGTCGTCGTGGCGATCGAGCCCGCCCTCGGCGTGGAGGGTTCCGCCGACGCGCTGCGGCACGTCATGAGTCACTTCTGTTCCGGAGTGACCCTCGTGACCGCGCTGCGGGACGGGATCAAGCATGCGATGACCGCGACAGCCGTCTCGTCGGTCTCGCTGGTCCCCCCGTTGGTCCTGGTATGCGTGAGCCGAAGCAGCCGCTTCCATGAAGCCGTCACGGTCGCGGACGCCTGGTGCGTGTCACTGCTGAACGCCGACCAGGAGCACCTCGCCCGCCATTTCGCCAACAAGGGCCGTGACCTGCTCAGCCAGTTCGACGAGGTGCCGCACACGCCCTCTCCGTTGAGCGGCACGCCGCTGATCGATGGCGCCCTGGCCTGGATGGAGTGCGTGACCTACGCCAGGTACGACGGCGGCGACCACACGATCATGGTCGGCGAGCTGGTTCATGCCAGCGGAGTCCCGGCGCGCGACGAGGATGGTGGAGCACTCCCGCTGACGTACTATCAGGGCACTTATTCGCCGCACCTGACGGACCCAAGGTAGGCCAGCCGTGACCACCCAGACGCCAGGCGACGCTGCTCGGGTTGAGAACACCGTCGTGCCGGCGCCGGGTCAGCGACATTCGCCGAAGTCCGGCCGCGGCCCGCGACGCAAGGCACCGGTCGTGCTGGCCGTTGTCGGCACCGTGGTCGTGATGCTCGGCGCGCTCTATCTCGTCACCTTCCTGATGGCAGGGGACAAGCTGCCCAAGAACGTCCGGATCTCCGGCGTGGCGGTCGGCGGCCTCAGCCGTTCGGCCGCGATCGAGACGCTCAGCCGCGAGCTCGGTCCGCGCGCCGCCGAGCCGATCGAGGTCTCGGTCAACGGGAGGACAAAGGAGGTGTCACCCTCGGCGGCCGGCCTGTCCGTTGACTACGCCGCGAGCGTCGACGCGGCGGGCGGTGGGCGAAGCTATGACCCGCGGAAGATCTTCCGAGTGCTCACCGGAGGATCGACCATCGGCGCCGTCGTACGCGTGGACCAGGCCAAGCTCGACGCGGCGATCAAGAGCCTCGCCGGTCAGGTCGACCAGACCCCGCAAGACGCCGGTCTGTCCTACGCCGGTACCAAGGTCAAGCAGACCGCAGCGCGGCCCGGGGTCACGTTGGCGCAGGCCGGAGCGGCAGCGGCGATCCAGGAGAGCTTCCAGGTTGCGACCTCACCGGTGGAGCTGCCAGCCCAGGTGGTGGAGCCGGACGTCACCGATCCGGAGGCGGCGGAGGTACGCAAGAACGTCGCGGAACCGGCCGTCGCAGCCCCGATCAAGGTCAAGGCCAGCGGCGCCGGCACGTTCACCATCACCCCGGTCATAATCGCAAAGTCGCTGACCTTCGGGGCCGAGAACTCCACACTGGCAGCGAAGCTCGACGGCGCCAAGCTGCGCAGCAACGCGGAGTCGGCCGTTCGAAAAGTCGAGCTGGCCCGACCCAAGGATGCGACGGTGCGGCTGGTCAACGGCCGGCCCAAGGTGATCGCCGCCGTGAACGGCACGGAGGTCGCGGCCGGCGACCTGCAGAAAGCGGTCGAGCCGGCGCTGACCAAGACCGGGTCTGGCCGCACCGTCAATGTCCAGCTGACCGGGGCCAAGGCCAAGTTCTCCACCGACGCCGCGCGCAAGCTGGGCGTCAAGGAGGTGACCGGTGAGTTCACCACCTACTTTCCCTACGCCGAGTACCGCAACATCAACATCGGCCGGGCCGCGCAGCTGATCAACAACACCCTGCTCAAGCCGGGGGAGACCTTCTCGCTGAACGGGATCGTGGGGGAGCGGACCGCCGCCAACGGCTTCACCGAGGGATACGTCATCAACGGAGGAAAGTTCGAGAAGGACCTCGGCGGCGGCGTCTCGCAGAGTGCCACCACGACGTTCAACGCCATGTTCTTCGCCGGGCTGAAGGACATCCAGCACCGGCCGCACACCCTCTACATCGACCGCTATCCGGCCGGACGCGAGGCCACGGTGCACTGGCCGACCCTTGACCTGAGGTTCCAGAACGACACCAAGTACGGCGTGCTGGTCCAGGCGCACCGGGTCAAGGCGTCTCCCGGGCGCAAGGGCTCGATCACGGTGCGGATGTGGTCGACCAAGACCTACGACAAGGTGGTCGCCACGAAACCGGTGAAGTCGAACTTCACCACCGGCCGGGACATCACGGACGACTCTGCCAAGTGCGAGTCACAGTCTCCGGTGCCCGGGTTCGACGTGCGGTACTCGCGGCTGTTCTACAACGACGGCAAGGTGGTCAAGCGGGAGAGCTTCTACTGGCGGTACGCGCCGACCAACCGCGTGACGTGCGAGCGGAGTTGACGCTCACTTACTCTCAGGGCGGCGCGAGGTACAGGTAGCCATGGTGCCGGGCGAAGCCGAGCCGCTCGTAGGTCCGGATGGCGCGCTGGTTGGCGACATCGACCTGCATGTAGGCGTACCGAGCCCCGCGGCGGGCGGCCCAGTGCCCGAGCGCCACGGTGAGTCTGGTCGCCCAGCCCTGGCGACGCCGATGCGGAGATGTCCAGACGGCCGCCAGACCGAGCCAGTCTCCGCTGAGGTGGCCGCGAGCGATGGCGAAGATCGGTTCCCCGGCCGAGGCGAAAGCCCGGGGCGGGTTACCGTCCAGGATCATCCGGAGCAGGTCCGGGTCGGTCTTGTTCGGCCGGCTCTGCGCGTAGGCGTCCCGCCACGACGGTCCCAGCCGCTCGGTCACGCGTACACCGGCCGGTGGCGGATGGTCGGCCAGCAAGTCCGCCAGCCGGGCGGCGAGCACAAGGACCGGAACGTAGGTCTCCACCCAACCCAGGGCCCGCAGCGCGCGCTCCTCGTCGGACCCAGCGATCACCTGGGCCATCGGTGCGATGCCGTGCTCGTGCGCGAATGCCACCACACGGTTCGCGGCCTCGGCGGTCGGGACCCCGGGGTCGCCCACGGCATGGCAGGAGTTGGCCCGGCCGGTGAACCCGCCCGCCGCTCGCAAGGTCCAATCCCCGAGCGGTTCGGCAAGGGCCAGCCAGCCGGAGATGCAGTGACGTTCCAGCTCGGCAGGACCGACGCGCTCGGGGGGAGGCGCGCCGCGGGCGGCGGGAGCGCGGCGGGCGAGCAGCACGGTGGAGCGGTCGAGGACGTGCCGGATCTGGTCGACGGTGATGACGCTGACGTCGGAGTCGGTGACTGAGTCGAGCCAGCCGACCACATCGGCAGCGGAGCCATCCGGCTGCCGTACCCGGAGCACCCACCGCTGGCCGAGGCCGGCCGACGCCAATGGGTCCTCGGATAGCGCAGTCACCGCGTGGCCTCTCGTTGGTCGACCGCGGTCCGTACCAGGTGCGGCCACGCGCGATACTAGGCGTACCAGCAACTTCTCGAGGAGTGACCATCAAGTGACGTATGTCATCGCGCAGCCCTGTGTGGACCTGAAGGACTTGGCCTGCGTCGAGGAATGTCCGGTGGACTGCATCTATGAGGGCAAGCGGATGCTCTACATCCACCCTGACGAGTGCGTGGACTGTGGAGCCTGCGAGCCGGTGTGCCCGGTCGAGGCCATCTTCTACGAGGACGACACCCCGGAGGAGTGGAAGGAGTACTACAACGCGAATGTGGGCTTCTTCGACGACCTCGGGTCGCCCGGTGGGGCCGCCAAGCTCGGACTGATCGACAAGGACCACCCGTTCGTCGCCGCACTGCCACCGCAAGAACACGACGAGTGAACCTGACCCTTTCAGGTACCCGCCGTTCGGCGCAGCTGCCGGACTTTCCCTGGGACACCCTGGCCGCGGCAAAGGCGCGTGCTCAGGCCCATCCTGACGGCATCGTCGACCTGTCGATCGGCACGCCCGTGGACCCCACTCCCGAGATGGGCCGGCAGGCGCTGGCGGCCGCCGCCGACAGCCCCGGCTATCCACTGACCTCAGGGACGCCGGACCTGCGTGAGGCCATCGTCGGTTACCTGAGCCGACGCTGGGGTGCCTGCGACCTGATGCCGGAGGCAACGCTGCCCGTGATCGGGACCAAGGAACTGGTGGCCTGGCTGCCCACCCTGCTCGGCCTGGGGCCTGACGATCTCGTCGTCTATCCAACGGTGGCCTATCCCACGTACGCGGTGGGCGCCACGCTGGCAGGCTGCGCCGCGGTGACCTGCGACGATCTGGAGCAGCTCGGGGACGCCCGGCCGGCCCTGATCTGGCTGAACTCGCCCTCCAATCCGACCGGAGCGATGCTGGACGGTGCAACGCTGGCCCGTCGAGTCGCCTGGGCGCGCGACCGCGGAGCATTGCTGGCATCCGATGAGTGCTACGGGGAGTTCGGTTGGGATGCCGAGCCGACCTCGGTGCTGCATCCGAGCGTCGCCGGCGGCAGTCACGACGGGCTGCTCGCGGTGCACTCGCTGTCCAAACGGTCCAATCTGGCCGGCTACCGGGCGGGGTTCGTCGCCGGAGATGTCGGCGTGGTTGCAGAGCTGCTCGAGGTCCGCAAACACGCCGGCATGATCGTGCCCCGGCCGGTGCAGCGAGCGATGATCGCACTGCTGGGCGATCAGGAACATGTGCGGCAGCAGCGAGGTCGCTACCTCAACCGCCGTGCCATCCTCCGCCCGGCGCTGGAGGCGGCCGGCTTCCGGATCGAGCACTCCGAAGGGTCGATCTACCTCTGGGCGACCCGGGACGAGGACGGTCGAGCGTCGGTGGACTACCTTGCCGGTTTCGGGATCCTGGTCGCTCCCGGCGACTTCTACGGAGCCGCGGCGCAGCGCCACGTACGCGTCGCGCTCACTGCCACCGACGAGCGCATCAATGCTGCCGCGACCCGGCTGACGTCCCGCTGACCTCTGGCAGGTTGACCACACCACGGATGGTTGACGTGCCGAAAGACGTGACTAATCAGCGGAGGGTGACCTCGACCCGGCTCTCGCTGTCGGTCGGGATCATCGTCGGTGAGCTCCACTCCGGCAAGTTGAAGTCCTGGGTCTGCCACTGCCGTCCGGCGACGCTGACCGCCGTCACGCCGTAGTACTTCGAGTTGCCCACCGTGAAGTGGGCGTATGTCCAGGCCAACCGTGGATTGGCGGCCTTGATCACGACGGTGGCATCGACCGAGGAGACATTGGCCCGACTGCCGAAGGTCTTGCGCAGGCAGTCGGCCAACCCATCCGGGTCTCCCGCGGTCCGCGAGCGGTCCAGGCAGCGAAAGCCGGCCGGCGAATGGCCGGTCAGTGCGCTGGCCAGCACCCGGGCGTCCTCCTCGTGATCACGGTAAGCCTCTGGGTAGGCGCTGCGCTGCACCCGCTGGGCAACCTCGGTGATGTCTGCGCTCTCCCAGTCGTCGATCTTGATCAGTGCGTCGTAGAACGCGTTCGTCGCGTAGTACGGATCCTTCAGCTGCTTGGCCGTGCCCCAGCCCTGCGACGGTCGCTGCTGGAACAGCCCGACCGAGTCCCGGTCACCGTAGTCGAGGTTGCGGATGCCGGTCTCCTGGTACACCGTGGCAAGGGCGATCGACGCCGCGCGCGGTGCCAGCTCGCGACGTACCGAGATGCCGACGATGATCGAGGCGAAGTGCGCCTGGTCGAGGTCGACCGCCACGGAACGCCCGTTGGCCGTGGCGACGCATCGTTCCTGGCCCGGAATGGGTTCGGTCGCGCCGCGGTTGCGCAGCCAGAAGAACGCACCGACGCCGAGCATCAGCAGCAAGGCCAGCAAGACGATCATGACGCCGGCCGCCCGGGCCGTGTTCGAAGCCAAGTCCTGCTCAGTTCCGGTGGAGGTCCGGGTTGAGCTCGACGCCATGACCCTCCCGGCGCCGCACCTCGACTGCCCCGTTGATCGAGTTGCGGAGAAACAGCAGCCCGCTCTCACCCGACAGCGTGAGGGCCTTGACCACTTTGCCTCCGGGAAGGGTGACCTTGGTCGACGCGGTCACGTACAGACCGGCCTCCACTACGCAGTCGTCGCCGAGGGCGATGCCGATTCCCGCGTTGGCCCCCAGCAGGCACCGTTCTCCGATGGAGATGACCTGCTTGCCACCGCCGGACAGCGTGCCCATGATCGATGCACCGCCCCCGATGTCGGAGTTGTGGCCGACCACCACTCCGGCCGAGATCCGGCCTTCGACCATCGACGTGCCCAGCGTGCCCGCGTTGTAGTTGACGAAACCTTCGTGC
>JBKPNA010000072.1:0-5767 GCA_046765695.1 Actinomycetota bacterium
CCGAAGGAGTGTGGCAGCAGGTCCTCGAACCGGTAGCTTCTCATCGTCCCGTCCTCCTCGACGATGACTTCCTCGCAGCCGAACTCGCGCAGCACCTGCCGGCAGGCCCCGCACGGGAAGCAGGGTGATGCGTCCGGACTGACCACGGCGACTCTGCTGACCGACCGGTCGTCAGGAGAGGCCGCAACCATCGCGGCGACGGCGTTGCGCTCGGCGCAGATCGCCAGTCCGTACGAGGCGTTCTCGACGTTGCATCCGGTGATCACCGTTCCCTCGGCGGTCTGTAGGGCGGCGCCGACCCGGAAGTGGCTATAGGGCGCGTATGCGCGTTCGGCGGCGCTCCTGGCCGCGGACAGCAGCTCCTCTGTCCCTGCCGTCGTCATAGCGAGTCCAGTACGTGGGGGCGGGCGGTCACGGAGGAATCGGAGACTTCCAGGGCGGCTGCGGCCAGCTCGGCTGCCCGATCGGCGTTGCGCGAGCCGTAGAGTCTGGCAACCGGCTGGCCATCCTCGACGCGCTCACCGATGTGGACCAAGACCTCCACCCCGGCACCCGGGTCGATCGCATCGGCCTTGGTCTCGCGGCCGGCGCCCAGAGCCAGCGACGCCCGGGCGATTCCGAGCGCGTCGAACTGCGCCACGTACCCATCCCTGGGCGCCGTCACCTCACGGACGTCCTTCGATACGGGCAGGTCGGCGAGCGCCTGGTCATCGCCGCCCTGGGCACGGACCACCTCGGCGAACTTCTCGTAACCTGCGCCCGACTCGACGGCATGGTCGACGGCTGCGGCTGGGTCGGAATGACCGTGCAGTTCGAGCAGGCGGATGGCGACGTCCCTGGCTACCTCGGCCAGGTCCGGACTGGTTTCCTCGCCGCGCAGGAAGGCCACGCTCTCCCGAACCTCCAGGGCGTTGCCGACGGCGCGGCCCAGCGCGGCGTCCATGTCGGTGATCAGTGCGGAGGAGCGGATGCCCAGCGACTCGCTCAGTTTGACGAGCAGCTCGGCAAGCTCGCGGGCCTCCTCGGCCGTCTTCATGAACGCACCCGAGCCGGCCTTGACGTCGTAGAGCAGGTGCCCGGCGCCCGTCGCAACCTTCTTCGACACGATCGAGCTGCCGATCAGCGGCAGCGAATCGACCGTGCCGGTGGTGTCCCGCAGCGCATAGATGACCTTGTCGGCCGGCGCCAGCTCGCCCGCCTCCCCGATCACCATGCCGACGGTCTCGACCTGGCGGCGGAACCGGTCCTCAGACAGGTCGACGTCGAACCCCGGGATGGCCTCGAGCTTGTCGATGGTGCCACCGGTGATGCCGAGCCCGCGGCCCGACAGCTTGGCGACGGGCGCGCCGCAGGCCGCAACGATCGGCAGCGCGGTCAGCGTCACCTTGTCACCGACACCGCCCGTGGAGTGCTTGTCGACGCAGTCCGGGAAGGAGTAGCGCGGTCCGGAGTCGGCCATCACGCGGGTGAGCGCCAACGTCTCGTCGTACGACATCCCGCGCCAGCGGATCGCCATCAGCAGCGCGGACATCTGATAGTCGGGGATCTCTCCGGAGACGTAACCGCTGACGACTGCCGTGATCGTGGCCTCGTCCAGCTCGCCGCCGGTCTTCTTCACCTCGATCGCGTCGAGCACCACGCTCATCTGTCCAGCGACTCCCTCCGTAGATATCCCCACACTGCACCCTTTGGGTCGATGCTGCACCTTCTGCAGGGGGTGCACGGTCAGCCAAAGGGTGCAGCGTTGGTCGAAGTAGGGACGTCCGGTCAGGCGCTGAGGAGCCCGTCCCAGTACCACCTGGGGATCTGCAACCCCTCTGGCACATCGTCTGCGGAGCTGTGGTACCGCGACATCGTGGTCCTCGTGGCCCACGCGAAATAGTCGTGCAGCACCTGGACGAGCCGCTTGTCCACGAGGCCGACGTCTTCCAACGCTCGATCGAAACAGGCGATTGCTCGACGGTCCATCTCCTCGTGCAGGCCGTTGCCGCTATGCATCCGCACGACGGAGGTCTCGTCCCCATAGCAGTCCGTGTAGTTCGTCGGCCCACCGAGCGCCTCGCCCCAGTAGGCCGCCAGCCGCTGGGTGTGCTCGGGATGAAACCCATGGCTGAAGGCGTGGCTGACCACCTCGTCGGCCATCACTCTGGCATGCCAGGCGTGGGCCAGGCGAAGCAGGCCGTCGGCACCTCCCGCAGCCTCGTACAACGTCTCCATGCTCTAACGATGGCATCCATCCCATGCGACTGTCAGTGAGAGGCAGCCGGCGTACGTACTCGGTTCCACCACAGCGACAGCCCGACGGCGGCGGCAACGAGCAAGCCCCCGGCACCGGCGAACCACGAAGCGATGTCGACATGCTTCTTCGCCACGGTCACATGGCTGGGCAGATCGCCCATGGCCCCCTGCAACTGGTCGGCGTTCTCGGCTCGGTAGTACTGGCCGCCGGTGGTCTTGGCGACGACCTGCAGGGCCTCCTCGTCGATCACCCGCGGGTTGCGCCCGCCTCCGCCACCGAAACCGCGATCCCGGCCGCCGCCCCCGCCGTAGCCGCCGTACCATCCTCCGACCTGCGAGCCCGTGCAGACCATGGGCGTCGGTGTGGTCGTGCCGAACCCGATGGTGAACACGCGGATGCCGCGGACGGCCGCGTCGTCGGCCGCTGTCGCAGGTTCGGGACCCTGGGTGTTCGCGCCGTCGGTCAAGAGCACGATCACATCCGCCGCATAGCCCTGCCGTTGAGCTAACTCGGGGTCGACGCCACTCGGTGCCACGGTCGGGTCCATAGCGGCGATGCCGTCGATCGCGGTGAGGATCGCGGAGCCGATCGCCGTGCCGCGCGCGGTGGACAGCTTGTCGATTGCCTCGATCAGCATGTCGGTGTCGGTGGTCGGCGGCACCTGCAAGCCGGCGACGCCGGCGAAGGTGACCAGTCCGATCCTGGCGTCCCCGGCCTGGGACTGGATGAACGCTTTCGCCGCCTTCTGAGCAGCGGTGATCCGGTTGGGATCCACATCCGTGGAGCACATGGATCCTGAGACGTCCATGGCCAGCATGATCGTCGTGGAGTCGGACGCCACCGGGACAGTCGCCTGAGGCCGCGCCGCACCGACGCCGAGCGTCGCGAAACCGAGCAGCAGCAGCAAGGTCGGCAGCAGCCGAGTCCACCTGGTACGCCCTGGCAACGCCGCCCGTACCAGAGCGATCGAGGTCACCCGCACCGCGGCCCGCCGGCGACGCCGCCGTAGCAGCCAGACGGCTCCGCACACGATCGGGATGAGCAGCAGCGACAGAAGTGCCCACGGCCAGCTCAACGTCATCACACGAGCCTTCCCGTCCGTACGCCGGTCAACAGCGAACCGACCGCCAGCAGCGCCAGCGCGAGCGCGACGAACGCTCCCGCCAGCGGCACGTCCTGCTTGGCCACGGTCAGCCGTAGGTCGATGGTCGACGCAATGCCATCGAGCTCCGTGGCGTCGGAAGCAGGGTGATAGCTGCCGCCGGTGGTTTGCGCAATCGCGGTCAACTGGTCCACGTCCAAGGCCGTGTGCATCCGGTACCCGTCGACCTCGACAGTCGTCCCGTTCACGGTGCCGACACCTACTGCCTCGATGTGCACACCGGCGTTCTGGGCGAGGGTCGATGCCACCGTCACGGCGTCGCTGCCGCCCTGGTCCTCGCCGTCGGAGAACACCACGACGGTGGCCGACCCCCAGTAGCCCAGGTCGGGCAGTGCGCCGTCGTGGCCAATGGTGACCGGCTTGCCGGTGATCGCGCTCAGGGAGCCGAGGATGGCCGCGGCGAGCGACGTCCCGCCCGATACACGCAGGTTCTGCACCGCCGCCTTGGCTGCGGCGCGATCAGGGCCGGGCGGTGAGGTGGTCAAGGCCCCTTGGTCGAAACCGACCACGCCGATGTCGACGCTGTCCGGCTGGGCGTCGATGAACGAGAGCGCGGCTTTTTGCGCCGCCGCCAGCCGGCTGGGCGCAACGTCGTCGGCGCTCATGCTGTTGGACACATCCATGGCGATAACGACCGTGCCGGCACTCCGGCCGACGGGCAGTGAGGCGGCCGGCCCGGCCACGGCGACCGCCAGCACGATGACGCCGCCCAAGAAGAACCACAGCCCCGGCGAGCGCTGGCGCCGAGTGTCAGCCGCGACGCCCGTCGCGGTGAGTGCCGCGGATCTGTGGCGGATGGTACGCACGGCGCCGACGATCAAGGCCGCGGCGACCACTAGGCCAGCGACGAGGAGCAGCGGATATGACAGGCTCATCGGCGCCGCCGCTGAGTCTCCATGATGACCCTCAGCAGTGTCTCGACGAGATCGCTGCCGGTGTCGATGCGGTGCAGCGGCACCCCGGCCCGGCGCATGCCGGATCGCAGCCCGGCCTCCCGGTCGTCCACCCCATCGCGGAACCTGGCGCGGAACCACGGATCGCTGGAATCGACGAGCAGCTGCTCGCCGGTCTCCGCATCCTCGACCACGATCAGACCGAGCTCCGGGAGCGCGTCGTCAGCGCCGTCCACCACCCGCAGCGCGACGACGTCGTTTCGGTGCGCGAGCCGGAGAAGCGGACGCTGCCACTCGCCGGTGCCGATGAAGTCGGAGATCACCACGACGAGGCAGCGCCGGGCCAGGGAGGCGACCGCATCGATCATCGCGGCAAGGTCTGTGGTGACCCTCGCCCGGGACGCGGCGGTGCGCTCGAGTTCCCGGCCGACCCGCAGCGCCTGGTTGCGCCCGGTTGCGGGCGGCACGATTCGCACTGCCCCGGTGTCATAGAGAACCGCGCCGACCCGGTTGCCGTTGCGGCCGAGTAGCCGGGCGAGGACGAGCCCGAGCTCGGCGAGCACGTCCTGCTTGCCCCTGCCCGGAGGGCCCACAACCATCGACGCCGATCGGTCGAGGACCAGCCACGTGGTGAGCTCGCGGTCCTCGTTGAACTCGCGCACCTGCGGCTCGTCGAGCCGCGCCGTGACGTTCCAGTCGATGTGCCGGGCGTCGTCACCCTCGACGTAGGCCCGCAACCCGGCGAAGTCGAAACCGCTGCCCCTCCGGACCGTGCGGATCCCACCCTGGATGCGCCCGTCGAGCCGCCGCACCACACGCCACTCCAGCCGGAGCAGCAGGCGGTCGGGCGCGGTAATCATGATGCGGTCGCAGCCGGCCGCGCGGCTTCAAGTCCTTTCATCCGACACAGCGCGGCCGGGCGGGGGGTCAGGGGGGTCGTCCCCCCTGCTGATCTGATCATGGTTGCAGGACTACATCGGGCACGGGCACAGCGCGCAGGACGCGGATCAGGATGGCGTCTGCGTCGAGATCGTCGGCCAGCGCCTCGTACGACAGCACGATCCGGTGCCGAAGCACATCGAGTGCCAACTCATCGATGTCGTTTGGCAGCACGTAGTCACGGCCGCGCAGAAAGGCCAGCGCGCGGCCGCCGAGGACGAGCGCTATCGTGGCGCGCGGGCTCGCGCCGTACGTCACATAACGCTCCAGGTCGCCGAGGCCTACCCCCGCCGGCGATCGGGTTGCCGTGACAAGCCGTACGGCATAGTCGACGATGGCCGGGTCGACGTACACCTCCTCGACGCTGCCGCGCATCCGTAGAAGGTCCTCCGGACTCAGCATCACCTGCGGCGGACTCGGCGGCCGCAGCGCCCGCTCGACGATTGCCTGCTCCTCGGGTGAGGTTGGATAGCTGACGACGACCTTCATCAGGAATCTGTCGACCTGCGCCTCGGGGAGCGGATAGGTGCCGTC
>JBKPNA010000073.1:0-5074 GCA_046765695.1 Actinomycetota bacterium
GCGGCAGCATGCCCGGGATCGGGACGTCGAATGTGACGCTCACTCTTGCCGCGCTCTGCTATCGCAGCGCCACCAAGATCCTGAGCCAGCTCCGTACGGAGACCTCGGCTGGCTCGGCAACCTACGACGACGGAACGGAGAGAACGGGTGTCCTCACCTCACATCACTACGCGTGAGCAACTACTCTCCTACCTCCATGCGGCGCTGCAACTCGAGCACGCCACCATCCCGCCCTATCTGACGGCGCTGTACTCCATCCGGCCGGGCAGCAACGCCGACGCGGTTCACGTGCTGCGGGTGACCGCGGTCGAGGAGATGCTGCACCTCACCCTGGCGGCAAACATCCTGAACGCCGTCGGTGGTACACCCGACCTCACGTCGCCGGGGTTCGTGCCGGAGTACCCCGCCTACCTGCCCGACGGCGAGACCGACTTCGCGGTCAGCCGGCGCCCCTTCTCCCGAGAGGCATTGCAGACCTTCCTCAGCATCGAACGGCCGCGTCAGGCGCCGAGCGAGGAGGCTCGGGTGCTCAATCGCCAGTCGGTCAAGCACAATCGGCTGGGAGTCAAGCCAGACCAGCCGCAGATGCAGTTCTACAGCATCGGCGAGTTCTATCACGAGATCTGGCGCGGGCTGCACTCCCTGCACCAGCAGTTCGGTGACGAGCTGTTCTCCGGCGACCCGGCGCGGCAGGTGACGCCCGAGTACTTCTACTCCGGAGGCGGTGAGCTGATCGCCGTCACCGGACTCGACTCGGCCAAGGAGGCGATCGAGCTGATCGCCGAGCAGGGCGAAGGCTTCGGCGGCAGGATCTACGACGCCGAGCACGAGCTCGCCCACTACTACCGGTTCGAGCAGCTCACGCAGGGCCGCTACTACCAAGCCGGCGACCAGCCGGGGCAACCGACCGGTCCGCCACTGCGCGTGGACTGGGATGCCGCGTTCCCGATCAAGACCGATGCGCGGTTGAGCGACTACCCACCCGACTCGGACGTCTACGCCGCGGCCGTGGAGTTCAACCGCAACTACGCGGAGTTCCTCGAGCTGCTCACCCGTGCCTACAACGGGCGGCCAGCGCTGCTGATCGACGCCGTCGTCGAGATGTTCCGCGTGCGTGACCAGATGACCAGGCTGATGCACAACCCGATCCCCGGTCAGCCTCATCTCAACGCAGGGCCCACCTTCGAGGTGACGCTGCAGCCCGCGGCGGTGGGCTCATGACCAGCCGGCTCGAGCGGTTCCTCGCGTTCTCCGCCGAGATCACCGCGCACTCCACATACGAGTTGCGCGGCACGGGATCGGCGGAGGCCTACCTGGCGACGGTGGAGAAGATCGTCGGGCCGCGGCTGCTCGATGCCCTGCTTGACACCTACGACGCCGCCGTTGCAACCGCCGACCACGGCGCGGCGCTACCCGACCTGCTGCGCCGGGACCTGTTCAGCGACCTGCGGCTCGGCCCGATCGCCCGCAACGTCGTGAAGATGTGGTACCTCGGCGTCTGGTACGAGCTGCCGCAGGCCTGGACCGACGCGTACGGCGCCCAGCAGCGCAACGTCGCCTTCACCGTGTCGGGTGCGGCATACACCGAGGGGCTGCTCTGGCCGTCGATCGGCGCCAACCCGCCAGGCGCCAAGGCTCCCGGCTTCGGCTCCTGGGCCCAGCCCCCGCGGATCCCGGCGGTGCCATGACCTGTCCGGCGGCCCGCACCCGCACCACGACCACGACGAAGATCAGGAGGTCTCGGAGATGACGGCTCCCGTCCACTTCGACCGCGACAAGATAAGGCTCGGAGTCACCCCCACGCTCTGGTGGAACGACGACTTCCCCGGCATCGACATCGGCATCTCCTTCGAGCAGTGCATCAGCGAGATGGCGCTGGCCGGGTTCGAGGGCTCCAGCGTCGGGCACAAGTACCCCACCGACACCGCCGTGCTGCGCGACGCGATGGCGCTGCGCGGCCTGGTGGTCGAGGAGCCCTGGACGAGCACGTACTTCACCAGCCACGACATGGCAGAGGCGACGCTGCGCAGCTTTCACGCGTCGCTGGAGTTCATCAAGGCTGTGGGCGGCCACGAGATGGTGGTCGCGGAGCTGGGGGGTGCCGTGCACCCGCTGCCGGTCGCAGTGTTCGCCAACAAGCCGGCCTTCGACGACGAGCAGTGGGATGCGTTGTGCAACGGGCTCAACCACATCGGCAAGATCGCCGCTGACGAGGGGATGCGGCTGTCCTACCACCACCACATGGGCACCGGAGTGATGACCCGTGAGGAGACCGACCGGCTGATGGCCGGTACTGACCCGACCTCGGTGCACCTCTGTCTGGACACCGGCCACGCGGCCTTTGCCGGCTTCGACCCGCTCGATCTTGCCCGCAGCTACGCCGACCGGATCGGGCACGTTCACCTCAAGGATGTGCGGCCCGAGGTCGTGGCGATGGCGCACGAGGAGTCGCTGTCGTTCCAGCAGGCCGTCGAGGCCGGGGTGTTCACCGTGCCTGGCGACGGCTCGATCGACTTCGTGCCGATCCTGCAGACCCTGGCCGACAGCGGCTACCAGGGCTGGCTGATCGTCGAGGCGGAGCAGGACCCAGCGAAGGCGGTCCCGCTGGAGTACGCGTTCAAGGCTCGCCGCTACCTCCGGGAGGTGCTCGGATGGTGACCGCGACCACGACGCTTGCTGGAACCAGCAAGGGGGGCGACCCCTTCGAAACCCCGAGAAGACCGGAGGTCTTCTTCAGCTTCTTCATGTTCACTTACGACCTGCAGCCGAACAACCCGGCGTACACCGAAGTGATCGCCCGGCACATCAGGGAGCTCTCCTCGTACGGCTACGACGGCTTCGACGTACCCATCGCACCCAGCTCGGCCGACCATGGGACTGAGCTCCAGAGCTATGTCAACCTCAAACACCGGCTGGAGGATCTCGGCCTAGGCGATCTCCGGATCAGCACCAACGTCGCGACCACCAAGCGCTTCGATCCGACATCGCCTGACCCGCAGCAACGCGCCGGAGCGCTGGCGTACCTGCGCTCGCGGGTCGACATCACCGCCGCCCTCGGCGGATCGCTGATGGCCGGTCCGGTGATCTTCCCCTACAACGTCTACCCGACGACGGAGCACGGTCAGCTGATCTGGTCCGACGCGTTGCAGGAGTGGGTCAAGCCCGGGTACGCGCGGGCACAGCAGATCATCGCCAAGCTCGGCGAGTACGCCGGCGAGCGCGGCATCACCGTCGGCATCGAGCCGGTCGACCACTGGGAACAGGCCGCACCGAACCACGTTGGAGACGTCGCCGACTTCCTCGAGGGCTTTCCCGGTGACAGCGTCGGGGTCTGCATCGACAGCTCACATGTGGTCCTGGGCAGCGAAGGGCCGGAGGCCTTCGGGCGCGAGGTCGAACGGCTCGCGCCCGAGGGACGGATCAGCTCGATCCATCTGTCCGCGCCCGACCGTGGACAGCTTGCCGACAGCTGGATCCCCTGGCGGGGATTCCTCGACCCCATACTGCCGGTCTACGACGGGCCGTTCCTGGTGGAGGTCTTCAACGCCGTCCCGGCGTTCCTGAACTCCTTTCGGCTCACTCGCCGGAAGTTCTGGATACCCGGCCAGGACATGCCTGTACGGGGCGTGCCGGACGCGTACGCGGTTGCCGCGGAGGCGATCAGCACAGTCCGCGACGAGCTGTCCCAGTTCGCGTCCGCCAACCTCGGCTGACCCGAACGGCCACTCACAGCTGAGAGGAAGTAGTTGCCATGACGACCGACACCGCCTCCGAGGCCAAGCTCGGCACCGCCATCACCGACCGCCCGGACCAGCCGCGGAACGCCAACACAGCCCGCTCCCACCGCAGTGTCGCCGGCCATTCGACCACCGCGGCGCACCTGGGCCCGCTTGCGGACCTGCCGGGCTTCTGGCAAGGCACCGGCTTCAGCCTCACCGCAAGGCCGGACTTCGACCCGAGAAACCCCGACGGGTTCTTCCTGCAGCTCAACCTGCTGCACGAGACCATCGAATTCGACCCGATCGGGTCGCCGGTGCCGAACCGGGGCAGCGAGCAAGGTGACATCTCACTGTTCGGCGTGACCTACCTGCATCGCGTCACCGATGCGGCGACCGGTGGGGCGCTGCACATCGAGCCTGGAATCTGGCTGACCATCCCACCGACGACGCAACCGGAGAGCAAGGCAAGCCTCGCCCGGCTGTTCAACGTGCCGCATGGCAACTCGGTGTGTGCGGTCGGTTTCCCGCAGTACGTGGTGCCCGACGGGTTGCCGACCATCCCGCCGGCCAGCACTGTCCCGTTCCGGATCGGCGGCCAGCCGCCGCCGTCCGGCGCGCCGAATCCCTACTCGGCCTACGACCTGAGCGTGGAGACCCCCTTCCGCACCAACCCGCTGCCGGAGACGGTGACCCAGGCCATGATCGACGACCCGCACAGTGTGGTGCGGGACGCGCTGCAGGGCCAGACGCTCAACCACATCACCCGGTTGATCGTGTCCACCGAGAACGCCGGCGGGATCAGCAACATCCCGTTCCTCACCACGAATGCCGACACTCCGATGATGGAGTCCGTCTTCGCCATCGAACGGGTCCAGGGGCCGGACGATACGGAGGTTCTGCAACTGCAGTACTCCCAGACCGCGCTGCTCAACTTCGACGGGATGTCGTGGCCTCATGTCACGGCGGGCACGCTGGTCAGGGCCTTCTAACGCGGTCCAAGGCGGACGGAGACGTGACCGGACGGGCTGGTCAGATGGCCATCACTGCCAGACAGAAGCGGCGAATCCGGCGTACCCAGGAGGCAGCGCGGGAACTCCGGGAGCTGCACTCCGAGCACCATTCCCTGATCCCGGCCCAGGTGCGGCAACCGGACTACTGGCGGGACCTGTCCATCGAGATCGCGGGAACGATCCTCTCTGCCGTGATGATCTTCACGTTCGGCCGCCTGTTCGGCTACATCGATCGCCCGTCGGTACGGTCGGAGGTGCTGCGCCTGGTGGGCGCGATCATCATCCTGCTCGCCGTGGCCTTCGCGTGGATCCGGGTGCGCCGGGTTCGCGCGAACCACCCGGGAG
>JBKPNA010000074.1:0-4028 GCA_046765695.1 Actinomycetota bacterium
GCTGGGGAGGGTCGGACTCGCGCCCCGCCGTGCTGAGGCGCAGCGAGTCGACACGCTTTTCGACGACGAGCCACGACGAAGTAGGCGGGGTAGAGCGCGATGCGCGAGCCAGCAGCCCAGAATTACTGCGTGGATCTGGACTCCTACATCCTGCGGCACGGCGCCGAGTGGGACCGGCTGACCGAGCTCACCACGAAGCGGACCGATCTCAGCGGTGCCGAGGCGGACGAGGTGGTCGACCTCTATCAACGGGTGTCAACGCACCTGTCGGTGATCCGGGGCACGGCGTCCGATCCGGTGCTCGAGGCTCGCCTCTCCGCGCTGGTCGCGAGCGCCCGCAGCCTTGTCACGGGGGTCACCCTGCCGGTGTGGCAGACCATCGGGCAGTTCTTCACAGCAGGGTTCCCAGCTGCGGTCTTCCGGGCGCGGTACTGGTGGATCACCGTCGGAGTGATCAATGTGCTGCTCGCGTTCGGGATCGGCTGGCGGGTCGTCAACACCCCAGGCCTGGCGGAGTCGCTGCTGTCCCAGCAGGAGGTCAAGCAGCTCGTGGACCATGACTTCGCCAGCTACTACTCCGAGAATCCGGCCTCAGACTTCGCCTTCCGGGTCTGGCTGAACAATGCAGAGGTGACGGCGATCTGCTTGGTACTGGGGATCACGATCATCCCGGTGCTCGTGGTGCTCTGGCTGAACATCGCCAACGTCGGCGTGATCGGCGGCTTCATGGTGGCGGCCGGGCGCGCCGACATCTTCTACGGGCTGCTGCTGCCCCACGGGTTGCTCGAGTTGACGATCATCTTCGTGGCGGCCGGCGCCGGCTTGCGGCTCGGCTGGTCCTGGATCGCACCGGGTCGGCGTACCAGAGCGGAGGCACTCGGTACGGAGGGACGAGCTGTGGGCGCCCTCGCCCTCGGCCTGGCCGTGTGGCTGCTGGTGTCCGGGTTGGTGGAGGGTTTCGTGACGCCGTCGACGCTGCCGGCCTCGGCCCGGCTGGCCATCGGCATGGTCGTGTGGCTGGGTTTCCTGACCTACGTGTTCACCCTCGGTCGGCAAGCGGCCCGGGCCGGAGCGACCGGGGACGTGACCGAGGAGCTGGTGGCGTCGGTGCCGACCGAAGCGGCGTAGTCGGGACAGCGCCGTTCACTCTAGGCTTCGGGCATGAATCCGGCGCATCGCTGGCTGGGCATCGTTCTCCTCGCCAGTGCGCTGATGCTGACCGGCTGCTCCAGGGGTACCCAAGGCGGCGCGACGCCAACGCCGACCAGCACGGTCGGATCGGGTGCGGCCAGTTCGCCGGGCAGCGCCTCGCCCTCGGCCAACCGGTCACTGATTCCTGGCACAGCCACGTCTGTCTCAGGCTCCGCGTCCGGCAGCACACCGGGAGCGACAACGGCGGCGCCTGCCACTTGTCCAACCGTCGACCCCGTACGTGTCACGCGGGCCGAGGTCGGCCCTCTGCGGGCGACCGAGGTGGTCACGGTGATCTCCGACGGCACCAACCTGACCTTCGCCACGCGGGAGCAGACCGACTTCCTCAGTCCGGCGCTGTCCGCCCCGAACGGCAGCACGATCACCGACGATGCGACCTTCGCCAAGATCGCCAGATTGGCGACCGGCCAGAAGCACCGGGTGCTGCTCACCCGACCCGAGCCACCGGACGCCGGTGCCTCTGCTAGCCGCAAGCCGTTCAGCGCCCCGGGGACTTACGTGATCTACAACGCCTCCAGCCAGTTGGTGGCCGACGTCGTAGTGCAGTGCGGCGGTGCGGAGCAGATCTGGAACTTCGTCTCCGAGGCCGACCCGAGCACCGGTCAGGTCAACTGCGCGATCGAGCCGCCCAAGAGCAACTCACTGGCTCGACTGGTCTACCAGAACAACTGTTGACGTGGATGTGTGCGGAGAAACGGTGGCGGAGGCGGCCTGATCGGCGCCCGGATGTCGACTTGTGCGGAGAAACGGTGGCGGAGGCGGCCTGATCGGCGCCCGGATGTGGACTTGTGCGGAGAAACGGTGTCTGTTCAGTCCTCGTCGTCTCCGGGGGCCATGCTCTCCCAGATCTCCCGGCACTCCGGGCACACCGGAAAGCGGTCGGGATCCCGGCTCGGCACCCACACCTTGCCGCACAGGGCAACAACCGGTGTGCCCATCACCATGGCCTCGGTCAGCTTGTCCTTGGGCACGTAGTGGGAGAACCGCTCATGGTCGCCTTCCTCGATCCGCAGGTCAGGACGCTCGCTGGTCCGCTCGTCGACGATGGTTTGGGCGCCTGGGCTCGGTTGCTGGCTCACGCGGCCAGTCTAGGGGCGAACCGATGGAAGGGCCTGACCTCAACTTCAGATATCGCCGGCCCCCGCGGCCCGCGGAGCCGGAATCTCGTTTGACCTCAAGCCCAGATGAAGTGATGGACTGGCCAGGTGAGCCTGCCGAAGACCGTCGAGCCGGAGGTCGCCGTCTCCGCATCGGTCTCCCAGCGCCGGCTCACGCTCGGGATCTGCATCAACGTCGTGGCGATCGCGTTCGAGACGATCGCCGTGGCGACGGTGATGCCGGTGGCGGCACGGAACCTGAACGGCCTGGGCTATTACGCCTGGTCGTTCTCGGCGTTCCTGATCGGCATGCTTTTCGCCACCGTGGTGGCGGGGCGGCTGAGCGATCGGATCGGACCCGCCAAGCCGTTGCTTGCTGGAATGGTGATCTTCGTCGCGGGGCTTGTGCTGGCCGGGTCCGCGCAGTACATGGTTCAGCTCGTCGGCGGCCGGCTGGTGCAGGGACTCGGTAGCGGGCTGATGAACACGGCGATGTTCGTGCTCGTCGCTCAGGCCTACTCCGAAATTGAACGGCCGCGGATGTTCACCTTCATCTCCACCGCCTGGGTGCTGCCGTCATTCCTTGGACCGCCGGTCGCGGCCTGGCTCACCGCCCAGCTCAGCTGGAACTGGGTGTTCTACGCGGTCGTGCCCATGGTGGTCGGTGGCGGTCTGTTGTTGCTGCCGACCCTGCGCCACATGGCGCACTCGTGGACACCCGCGGATGCCGGCTCGGAGAGTGCCAAGCCGGCCTCCTTGTGGGCGGCGGGCGCTGTCGCACTGGCCGCGGCCGCACTGCAGCTGGCCGGCCAGCGGCTGGACTGGCTGGCGCTGGGCCTGCTGGTTGCCGGCTTGGCAGGGCTGGTCCTGGGACTGCCGAAGCTGATGCCGGCCTGCTTCGCTCAGCTCGGACGTGGGCTGCCCGCGGTCGTCACCGCCCGCGGACTGCTGGCGGGGGCCTTCATCGGCGGCGAGGCGTTCGTCCCGCTGATGCTGGTGGAGGAGCGACACGTGGCTCTGCTGCTGGCCGGTGCCGCGCTCACCGTAGGCAGTGTCGGCTGGACCACCGGATCCTGGCTTCAGTCACGGCCCTGGCTGAAGATCCGCCGCGACCGGCTGATCACGCTTGGCTGCCTGTCGCTGGTGCTCGGATTGGGTTCGACGGGCCTGGTCGCGCTGCTCCCCGGGCTGCCGTACGTCCTGGTCGGGGCCGGCTGGATCTTCGCCGGCCTGGGGATGGGCCTGGCGACCTCCAGCACATCGCTCGCTCTGATGAGCCTGTCGCCGGCCGCCGAGCAGGGGCGCAATGGTTCGTCGCTCAACCTGTCGGACGCGCTCGGGGCCGGCTTGTTCGTCGGGGTCTCCGGCACGATCTTCGTGACCTTGCGGACCAGGACCGATTTGTCGATCACCTTCGGCGTGGTGCTGGGTGCGATGGCTCTGGTCGCCCTGCTGGCCGCCCTCACTTCGCTGCGGATCGGCCCGGTGCGCAATGAGTTCGCGACCTCCTGAGCCGGGCTTCAGCTCAACAGCAGGATCGTGACGAGCATCGAGATGGCGAAGAGCGCGAGCGCAGCGACGCTCAGCAGGATGTAGTAGGAGGCCCCTCGGCGCGGCGGCGCCGGCCTGGGCGTCGTCACCACACTGCCGGGGTTGGAACTCACCGAAGCGTACGGCGCCGGCGCGTACGCCGGTGGCACCGACCCAGCAGCCGATGGC
>JBKPNA010000075.1:0-7365 GCA_046765695.1 Actinomycetota bacterium
CACTGTCCGAAAGGCCGACGCTGCGCATCATCACGAAGACTGGGACGATCGTGATGTAGATCGGGATCGTCAACCCCAGGAAGACGGTGTACATGATCGCGGTTCCGAACCGGATCCGCAGCTTCGCCAACGCGAACGCGAGCATCGCCGAGATCAGCACGCCGACCGGAACCTTGAGGATCAGCAGGAATGCGCTGTTCCGGTAGGTGGTGGCGAAGTTGCCGATGCTCCAGGCGTCGGCGAAGTTCTTGAATGTCCATTCCTGCGGCCATGACAGCGAGCCGGTGGCGAGGAAGTCCGACAGCGGCCGCAGCGCCGTCATCAGCAGCAGCACCAGCGGTGAGATCCAGAAGATCGCCACCAGCGCGAGCACCATGGTCATGACGATGCCGCCCTTGCCCTTCGGCTCCCGCATCACCACACCGTTGGGGGCTACGGTCGCGTCCGGCAGCGCCGCGACGGGCTGCTCGACCGAGGATGCGCCGAGTGTGCTCATGCTGCGTGCTCCTTCGTCTGGGACCGCACGTACGGGATGCTGACGGCGATGGCGACGACGGTGATGACGACCGCGATCGCGGTCCCGTAGCCGGCCTTGTAGTACTGGAAGACGTTGAAGTACATCCAGGTGCCCATCACCTGGGTGGCGGTGCCCGGGCCGCCGTAGGTCATGGCGTAGATCAGGTCGAAGACCTTGAACGAGTCGATCAGCGAGAGCGCGAGGACGATGTAGTGGGCCGGCCGCAGACTCGGCATCGTGATGTGCCAGAACTGCTGCGAGCGGGTCGCCCCGTCGACCGTGGCGGCCTCGTACATGTCGGCGTTGATCCCCTGCAGGGCGGCCAAGTAGAGCAGCATCGGGAACCCGACCCGCAGCCAGATCGCCGGAACCATGACCGCGGCCAGGGCGGTCGAGTCCTGGCCCAGCCAGGGCTGGGCCAGGCTGTCCAGGCCGATGGCCCGGAGGAAGGTGTTGATGGCGCCGAACTGCGGGTTGTACAGCCAGCCCCAGATCGAGGCGACTGCCACCAGCGGCAGCACCGCGGGGGTGTAGAAGATCATCCGCAGCCCGGGCTTGCCGCGCACCTTCCCGTTGAGCAATATCGCCAGCGCGAGCCCGATCACCACCGGGACGGCGATCGTGACGATCGTCCAGATGATGTTGTTGATCACCGCTTGAATGACGACCGGGTCGCTCGGCATGGCCGTGTAGTTGTCGAGGCCCACGATGTTGTAGGTGGCGCTCAGCCCGTCCCAGTCGGTGAAGCTGAAGTACAGCGACTCCACCGCGGGGTAGACCAGGAAGACGAAGTAGACCGCCAGCGCCGGCAGCGCGAACAGCCAGGCCGTCGCGCCGCCGCGGTTGAGGCGGGACCGGCGCCGGGTCGGTGCGCTGGTCGCCGCGCCTTGGGCGATGGTTGCCGTGCTCACCGCCGTCTCAGCCCTTCGATTTGGCCCAGGCCGAGATGGCCTGCTGCATCTGCTTCGCCGCTTCAGCCGGGGTGATGGTGCCCTGCAGGACGTTGCTCTGGATCGCGAAGTACTGGTCGGCCTGCTGCTTCGGGAACGCCTGGTCCTGGATGGTGTAGAACGGCTGCGCCCCCGGGCCCTGGGTCCACTCGTAGGACAGTGGCAGGGTCGCCTTGTCGGGCTCGGCGCCCTTGACGGCCGAATTGCCGTACTTCATCGTCTTCTGGCTGTCGGTCGAGACCAGGAAGTCGATCAGCGCGGCAGCCATGTCGGGGTTGCCGGACTTGGCGTTGAGCATGTACCCCTCGACGAAGCCGGAATGCCGGACCTGGCTCTGGTCGGTCGGGAACGGGAACACCCCGAAGTCGGAGGACTTCTTCTTGGCGGCCTGGATCGCGCTCGGCTCGGTCCACTGGCCGGTGATCGTGTAGGCGGCCTTGCCCTGCACGTACCACGGCTCGACGTCGCTCGGGTCCAGACCGAGCGCGCCGTCGGGAATCCACTTCTTGTCCTGCCACTTCTTGAAGTTGGTGAACGCAGTCACCACCTCCGGCCGGTCCCAGCTCTCCTGGCCCAGCAGCAGCTTGTCGTGCAGCTCCGGGCCCGCGCTGGTCTCGAGCAGGTACTCATACAGCCGCATGATGTGCCAGCCGTACTTGCCGGCGGTGGCCAGCGGGGTGACCCCGGCCGCGAGAAGCTTGGCGTTGGCCTCTTCCAGCTCGGCGTACGACTTCGGCGGCGCGGAGATGCTCGCCTTCTTGAAGAGTGCCTGGTTGTACCAGCCGGCGATGCCGGCGGCGAGGAACGGGACCCCGGCCTTCACGCCGTCGAAGGTCATCCCGGTGATGGCCTGGGGGTTGATCTTGGAGTCCCAGCCGAACTTCGAGTAGTACTGGCTCAGATCCGCGGCCTGCTTCGCCTTGACGAAGGGGTGGCCGAGCTCCCCGCCCCAGATCCGCCAGACGTCTGGGCCCTTGCCGCCCAGCAGCTCGGTCTTCAGCTTGTCCGGGTACACCGCGGCACCCGAGCCCGGCAGCGAGTCGACGGTGGTAGTCGTGCCGTTCTGTTCGTCGAACTTCTTCGCCAGGTCGCGAAGCAGCCCGATCGTCTCGTTGCCCTCGTAGGTGAAGACACGCAACGTCTTGGAACCGCTTCCGCTCCCGGACGCGCCGCCTCCGCTGCTGCCCGAGGGCGCCGCCCCCGTGCACGCGGCGAGCCCGGCGCCGAGCGCAGCGGCGGTCAGTCCGAGGAAGCCGCGGCGGGTGTAGGACCTACCGGTCATGACAGTCTCCTTTGTCTGCTGGACGCACTGCGTCCGGATGGGTAGTGGTCAGGCCGCCTGGCGGCCGAATCTGCGGATCTTGGCGAACATGTCCTCGAGCAGGAATCGGACGTCGACCGATTCACATACGCGGATTGGGTGCCCCGAACCGGGGAGGTAGTGGCCGTCTGCCCCGAACCTGGGCGCGGGAATCGTTCGAAAGCTGCCTCCCCGGGGGAACAGCATCAGAGAAACAGCCGGCGAGTCCCCTAAGGAGCGCGACTCGATCGGTTCCGGGTGCCAGGTGTGGTTCCATTCGATGAGCTGACTGATCAGGTAGTCGGCCAGCTTGGAGGTGCCGCCGATCTTCTCTTCCAGCTCGGCGTAGCTCACCGAGACCTGGGAGTAGACGTTGCTGGGCACCTGCCAGACAGGGATCCCGGAGTCGTATACGACATTGGCGGCGGTGATGTCGTTTCGGAGGTTGAACTCGATGCCTGGATAGGACACGTCGAGTCCGCTATAGGGAAAACCGCCGATCCAAATGACGATGATGTTCCGGTTGACGATCTCCGGTTCGAGCAGAATGGCCGAGGCCATGTCGGTCAGCGGACCGAGAAAGGCGACGAAGAGCGGGTCGGTCTCGCTGGCGAGCTTGCTCTCGGCGATGATCAGTTGCGCACCGGGCGAGTCCACCGGCGTGCTCTCATCCGGGACCTTGTGGGGGGCACCCTCGGCGACTGTCACCTTGCCGTCCAGGTTCGTCAATCCCAACAGCAGGTTGATCTCGTCGCGCGAGTCCTCCATGCTGCGGTCACTGCGCTCGGTGCCGAAGTGGGCGGCAACGAGACCGCGTACATCCAGCGTGGGGGAGAGCAGGGCATGCACGATGGCGAACTGGTCGTCGGCCTCGTTCTTGGCGTCGGTGTCGATGATCACTCTGCGCTGTGCTCGGGCCACGCGCGGACCGCCCTTCCCCCGGAGGCGTTCGGGTTGCATATTCATTCGGTGTCGCATAATGTATCACCCATCGGTAAGGAGGCTCAAGTCCTGTGAACTCATCGATTTCTGTGGGTCGGCGAGGAGCGCGATGATCCTGTCGATCGACCAGGGAACGACGAACTCCAAAGCCGTCCTGGTCGACGAGGCTGGACGGGTCACCGGATACGGCGCGGCGCCGGTTGGCCTTGTCTCGCCGCATCCTGGGTGGACCGAGCAGGACGCGAACGAGATCTGGTCGAGCGTCCTGGCGGCAGTGGCTGCATGTCGAGCGTCCGTACCGGATGCGGTCCTGGCGGGCGTGACGATCTCCAACCAGCGTGAGTCGGTCCTGGCGTGGCGACGGAGTACGGGCGATCCGCTCGGCCCAGTGATCGGCTGGCAAGACCGGCGAACGGCGTCGTGGTGCGCAGCCCTGGCCACTCCGGACGCCGACGACAGAGTCCGGGCGCGGACAGGCCTGAGGATCGATGCCATGTTCTCCGGACCGAAATTCCGCTGGCTGCTGGACAACCTCCCGGATGTGCCGACGTCGGACATCTGTCTGGGTACCGTCGATGCCTGGCTGGTCTGGCGGTTGACGGCAGGTCGTAGCAATACGTGTGAGGCGGGGAACGCCTCGCGGACTCTGTTGTACGACGTAGTCGACCTGAACTGGTCAGCCGAGCTCTGTGCCCTCTTCGGAGTGCCGGTCGAGACGCTGCCTGAGGTGCGACCGTCGAACGGCCAGTTCGGGCAGACCCAAAACGTTTCCGGACTTCCCGACGGCGTTCCCATCGTGGCCGTGATGGCCGACTCACATGCCGCCCTCTACGGCCAGGGCGGTTACAGCATCGGCACCGCGAAGGCTACGTTCGGCACCGGCTCGTCGGTGATGACACCGACCGAGACCTTTCAGGCCGACCGCACCGCGGTGCCGTCCACGCTCGCCTGGCTCACCGATCGGCCCACGTACGCCCGAGAGGGCAACATCCTCTCCTCGGGCGCCACGCTCTCCTGGACTGCCACGACCCTCGGACTCTCCACCGTCGCGGAGCTCGGGAGCCTTGCCGCCGAGGTACCGGACAGCGACGGCGTGGTCCTGGTTCCCGCGTTCGCCGGCCTTGGCGCTCCCTATTGGGACCGAGACGTCCGAGCAACCCTGTCCGGCATGACAACCTCGACCATTCGTGCACATCTGGCTCGGGCAGCTCTGGACGCGGTGGCCCATCAGATCTGTGACGTCGTCGAGGAGATCGACGAGGACCAGCCGGTCAAGGTGCTGCGGGCCGACGGCGGTGCGACGGCGTCATCGCTGCTGATGCAGATCCAGGCAAACCTGCTCGGCCGGCCCGTCGAGGTCGCTGACATCGCCGAGGTCTCGGCTCTGGGCGCTGCACAGCTGGGCTGGTCCACTTTGGGCACCCAGATCCCGCCAGTGGCGGCGACCAAGTCTTTCCTTCCGACCATGGCGGGTCAGGAGCGCTCACGACGCCGGATGCTGTGGCAACAGGAGGTTGCCCATGCCCGGAACCGCAGCACTGGGGGACAATGAATCTCTATTCAGTCCAGGAGGTTTCATTTCCTTGGTTAGCTATCCCGGGATGGCCACCCGTACGCAGCCGGACGGGCAGGTGCGTCTGATGACCAAGGTTGCTCACATGTACCACGAGCAGGGGATCCGGCAGACCGACATCGCCACCACGCTGCACATCTCCCAGGCCAAGGTCTCCCGGCTGCTGAAGCGAGCGGCCGAGACGGGCATCGTCCGGACCATCGTGGCCGTCTCCCAGGGCGTCCATACTGACCTCGAGGAGGCTCTGGAGCAGCGCTTCGGCCTTCTCGAAGCGGTGGTCGTCGACGTCGAGGGAGACGAACCGGAGATCCTGGCCGGTCTGGGCTCGGCCGGCGCCAGCTACCTGGAGAACACTCTCACCGGGGGCGAGCGCCTGGGCATCTCCTCGTGGAGCCAGACTCTGCTCGCCGTGGTCGACCGGCTGCGGCCGCTCCGCGTGCCCGGTGCCGAGACAGTGGTCCAGCTCGTCGGCGGCATGGGGGTGCCTGCCGTGCAGACGCTCGCCAACCGGCTGCTCGGTGAACTGGCCGAGCGGATCGGCGCCACCCCGAAGTTCGCCCCCGCACCGCTGCTGGTGGGGCGTCGCGAGATTGCGGAGAACCTGCTCGCCGACCCGGTGATGGCCGACGCGGCTCGGCAATGGCGGGGGCTGACGATGGCGCTGGTCGGCATCGGCAGTCTCGAGCCGTCGGAGCTGCTGCAGCTGAGCGGCAACGCCGTCGATCCTCCCGATCAGCAAACCCTGCTGGCGCAGGGCGCCGTCGGTGACGTGTGCCACCGCTTCTTCTCCGCGGATGGCGAGCTGATCGCCAGCGACATCGACGCCCGCGTCGTCGGCATCGCCCCCGACGTCTACCGGGCGATCTCGCGCAGGGTCGGCATCGCCGGCGGGCTTCGTAAACGCAAGGCGATCGCTGCTGCCATCAAAGGGGGCTGGGTGAACGTGATCGTGACGGACCTCGCTACTGCCCGCGACCTGCTTGGCACATGACGTCCGAGCCTCGGGGGAGGGTGGAGGCCGAATGAGTGAGGTCGCCCCGCAATGGCGTGAGGTGGAGATCGCCCTGACCGGACCTCAGGTCAGCGACCCGTACGTGGAAGTCGACATCGTGGTGGAATTCGTCCACGAGTCCGGTGAGACGGTAGTCCGGCCCGCCTTCTGGGACGGTGGTCGCACCTGGCGGGTACGTTTCGCGTCCCCGCGAGCGGACGGATCCTGGCGGTGGATCGCACAGGGCGACGTGAACCCGGGCACCGGGCAACTGATGGCCGGCCCAGCCGAGCCTGGCGGCCATCCGGTGTTCGAGCACGGGTTCGTGACGGTCGCACCGCATGCCCGCGCCGGTACACATGCGGACGGGTCGCCGTGGCTGGTCGTCGCCGATACGGCCTGGGCGATGCCGTGGCGGGCCACCCTGCCCGACGTCGAGACGTACGCGGCAGACCGGAGGGCCAAGGGCTTCAACTCTGTGCTGCTGATGAGCATCCAGCCGGACATCCGAGCCACCGGCCCACGAGGCCGAAATGTCGACGAGGGATTCGAAATCGGTTTCGCGGATCTCAGTGAGGGCCGGCTGCGGAAGATCAACGTCGAGTACTTCCAGTACTTCGACAAGATCATCGAAGTGCTCCTCGATCATGGCCTGACGCCGGTGCTGCAGACGGTGTTCTCCGGCTTCGGCTGGAAGGGCCTGGACCCCGCCGGGCCAATCGTGCCCCCGGAGGAGCACGCCCGATACTGCCGCTATCTCGTCGCCCGGTACGGCGCTCGGCCCGCGGTCTACCTGGTGGGTGCGGACGGGGCTGGCACCGAACCTCAGATCGAGTCGGGCGGCCAGGAAGTGCACAGCTGGGACGCCTACGCGCAGCCCACCGGGATCCACTACCAGCCGCATTCCACCGCGAACGCCCACCAGGCGGCGCCATGGCTCGACTTCCAGTGGTGCCAAACGGGTCACCAGGGCGACCATGTCCCGGACCGGGTGGCCCACCTCTGGGGCAACTCCCCGACCAAGGCGATCATGAACGCCGAGCCGACCTACGAGGAAACCGTACGGCCGGGCAACGGAGCCGGATGGTGGCA
>JBKPNA010000076.1:0-8034 GCA_046765695.1 Actinomycetota bacterium
CGGTTGGTCGGAGTCGAGGCAGCCCTGCACGCCGCCGTGGCAGGCGACGACTGGCCGGCGGCCGATCCGCTGATCACACTGTTGGCTGCAGTGCCGCCGGTCGAGCTCGAGGCCCGACGCCGGCGTGTGGCGCGAGCTTTGGCCGACTTCGATGCGGCAACCATCGCCACAACACATGAGTTCTGTCTGCGGATGCTCGACGGGCTCGGCGTGCTGGGCGACGGTGAGAGCCAGGCGGCGTTCCTCGAGCAGGTCAACGACCTGACCCGGGAGGCAGCGACCGACCTCTACCTCCGCCGCTACGCCACCTGGGACCAGCCGCCGATGGGCTATCCGGAGGCGCTGGACATCGCCCAGCAGGCAGTGGCGGCCGGTCACGCCCGGCTGGTGCCGGCGGGCAACGGCGACGACCCGTCGGGCGCGGCAGAGCGAGTTGCGTACGCCGCAGCGGTGCGGTCGGAGGTGGCGGCCAGGACCCGCGCCCGCCGGCTGTTCAGCTACGACGACATGCTGACCCGGCTGCGGGACGCCCTCGCCGATCCGGAGCGGGGCGAAGCCGCCGCCGACCGGCTCCGGCAGCGCTACCAGGTGGTGATGGTGGACGAGTTCCAAGACACCGATCCCGTCCAGTGGGAGATCCTGCGCCGCGCCTTCGCCGGGCACCGGACACTGATCTTGATCGGTGACCCGAAACAGGCCATCTATGCCTTCCGCGGCGCTGACGTCTACACCTATCTCGACGCCGTGAGGCAGGCCGACCGGGTACAGACTCTGTCCACCAACTGGCGCAGCGATGCCGCGCTGCTCGCCGGCCTGGACGAGCTGATGGGCGGCACCGCCCTCGGCGAGAAACAGATCGTGGTCCGCCCGGTACGAGCCGACCACGCCGCACGGAGACTGACCAGCAGCACCTGCCCGCACGCCGCAACCCCGGTGCGCGTCCGGGTCATTCCTCAGGACCAGGACGCCGAGCGGGTCGCCAGCGTGCAGGCTCATCGCCCCCGCATCACCGCCGATCTGGTCGCGGACGTCACCGCCGCGCTGGCCTCCGATCTGCACGTCGACCGCGGCGAGGGTCCCCGCAGGCTGGAGCCCGCCGACATCGCGGTCCTGGTGCGGACCAACGGACGCGGCGAGGCCATCCGGGACTCGCTGATCGCGGCAGGCGTGCCGGCCGTGCTGCAGGGATCGGGATCGGTCTTCGCCTCGGCCATGGCCGAGGACTGGCTGACGCTGCTGGTCGCCTTGGAGCAGCCGTGGCAGAACGCCGTCCGGCAGGCGGCACTGACCTGCTTCTTCGGCTGGACCTTCGCCGACCTGGCGGCGGCCGACGAGAACCGGCTGAGCGACCTCACCCAGCGGGTGCGCTGGTGGGCCAAGGTGCTGGCCGGCCGGGGCGTGGCCGCGCTGCTGGAGACCGCCACCACCGACACCGGCCTGCGAGAACGGCTGTTGGCCACCACGGGCGGCGAGCGCCAGCTCACCGACCTGCGCCATCTGGGTCAGAGCCTGCACTCCGCGATGGTGTCGGGGCAGTTGGGGGTCAGTGCGCTCGTGGAGTGGTTGCGCGCTCGGATTGCGGAGGCCCGAGGCAGTACCGCACAGGACGGGACCCGGCGGCTGGAGACCGACGCTCGGGCGGTGAGCGTGCTGACCGTGCATCGCAGCAAGGGCCTGGAGTTCCCGCTGGTGTACCTGCCCGACGCCTGGGACCGATTCGTCGGTTCTCTCGACGACGGGCGGATCCTTCGGGTGCACGAGGTGCCGGCCGGTGAGCCGACTGGCGGGCGAGGCGGCTGCGTGCTCGACGTCGGCGGTCGGTGGGGGCCAGGACGCAGTGACCGGTGGCGCCGGGCCCAGGCCGAGGAGGCCGGTGAGGACCTGCGGCTGTTCTACGTGGCGGCGACCCGCGCCCAGTGCCAGCTCGTCACCTGGTGGGCGCCTTCGGTGAACACCCCGGCATCGGCCCTGCAGCGGCTGCTGTGCCGGCCCACCGACCAGGAGGTCAGCTCACCCGCCGCAGTGTACGAGCTCACGGGCGACCCGTTCACCGCTCGCAACCTCGGCCCGCAGGTGCGGCTGGAGGTGCTGGCGCCGCGAGCCCCGGCGGACTGGCGGCCTGCCGCCGGTCCGGCCCCCACCCTGGTCGCGCGGCACTTCGACCGCGCGCTGGACACCGAGTGGCGCCGCACCTCCTACTCGGGGCTGACCGCGGCCGTCCACGGCACCGCATCCGTCCCCGCCGGTGTGGCCAGCGAGCCGGAGCCCAGCAAGGAGGACGACGAGGAGGACCTTGCCGGTCAGCACCTGCCGGACGCCGAGCAGCACGAAGGCTGGTCGCAGCCATCGCCGATGGCGGACCTGCCCGTCGGCGCCGAATTCGGCGTAGCGGTACACGCGGTGCTGGAGGCGGTCGATGCACAGGCCGCGGACCTGGAAACCGAGCTGCTGCACGCTGCGCGGGTGGTGCTCAGCCGACTGCCGTCCGGCGACCTGACTGCGGAGCGGCTGACCGCGGGCCTGCTTCCCTCCCTCGGCACGCCACTGGGACCGCTGGCCGGACAGCGGACCCTCTCCGACATCCCGCGTACCGATCGGCTGTCCGAGCTGGGGTTCGAGCTGCCGCTGGCCGGAGGCGAGCTGACCCTGGCCGAGATCACCGTCGGGGACGTGGTCACGGTGCTCCGGAACCGTCTTGCTCCGGACGACCCGCTGGCCGGCTACCCGGATGCACTGGCCGACCCGGCCCTTGCGGATCAGACCCTGCGCGGCTACCTCACCGGCAGCATCGACGCGGTGCTCCGGGTCCGCGGTCCAGACGAACAGCCGCGCTACCTGATCGTCGACTACAAGACCAACTGGCTCGGCCGGCAGGACGGCCAACCCCTGGTCGTCGGCGACTACGCCCCGGCACGGATGACCGAAGCGATGCTGCGCGCGCACTATCCGCTGCAGGCGCTGCTCTACTCGGTCGCGGTGCACCGGATGCTGCGCTGGCGCCAGCCCGGCTACGACCCGAACCGGCACCTCGGTGGCGTGCTCTACCTCTTCGTCCGCGGCATGGCCGGTCCGCGTACGCCGGCCGTGGATGACGTGCCGTGCGGCGTGTTCAGCTGGCGACCGCCGGCTGCCCTGGTGACGGAGTTGTCCGACCTGCTGGACGAGGGTCCACCATGACCTCCGCTGCCGCCACGCCGGTGCTCAGCGACGAGCGCGGTCAGCTGGTGCATGACCGCTTCGGTCTTCTCGGGACCTTCAACGAGGCAGGCGTGCTGGGAGCGGCGGACGTCCATGCCGCCCTGGCGATCGGCAGGATGGGTGCCGAGCGGGACGATCGGGTGCTGCTGGCACTCGCACTGACGGTTCGCGCGCTGCGCAACGGCTCGGTCTGCGTCGAGCTCGGGGGCGTCGACAGCACCGTGTTCGACGAGGCCGAGGAGAGCGTCGATCTGTCCGGGCTGCCGTGGCCCCAGGTGACCGCGTGGTGGGATGCCTGCGCCGCAAGCCCGCTGGTCACCGCCGGAGCCGAGGGGTCCGGTGAGCGGCCGATGCGGCTGACCGGCGGTCTGCTGTACCTGGAACGCTACTGGCAGCAGGAGGAGCAGGTCCGGATCTCGTTGCAGCGGCGGCTGGCCGCTGAACCCCCGCAGGTCGACGTGGACCGGCTGGCGGCCGGCCTGCAGCGGCTCTTTTCGGGACCCGCGCCGAACGGTGAACCCGACGCCCAACGGCTCGCCGCGGCGGTCACCGCATTCGGTTGGGTCAGCGTGCTGTCCGGTGGGCCCGGCACCGGCAAGACCACCACCGTTGCCAGGCTGCTGGCCCTGCTCTGCGACCAGCCGGGGCCTCCACTGCGGATCGCCCTGGCGGCGCCGACCGGCAAGGCCGCGGCCCGGCTGGAACAGGCCGTCCGCGAGGCGGTCGCGGAGCTGCCCGATGCCGACCGGCAGCGGCTGGGCGAGCTGCGAGCACAGACGGTGCATCGGCTGCTCGGCTGGCTGCCGCAGGCGAGGGGCCGGTTCCGGCACGACGCGACCAACCAGCTGCCGTACGACGTGGTGGTGGTCGACGAGACCTCCATGGTGTCACTGACCTTGATGGCCCGGTTGCTGGAGGCGGTCCCCGGCAACGCCCGGCTGCTGCTGGTCGGTGATCCGGACCAGCTGTCCTCGGTCGAGGCCGGCGCCGTGCTGGCCGACGTGGTCCGCGCGCCCGGCCCCGCTGACCAGCGGTTGGCGACGCGGCTTGCGGACCTGGGGGTTGCCGCGCCCGGACAACCGGGGCCGGTGCACGGCGTGGTCCAGCTCACCTGGACCTGGCGGTTCGGGCAGGCCATCCACGCCCTCGCCAAGGCGATCCGGGCGGGGGATGACGACGAGGTGATGGCGGTGCTCCGCGCCGGCTCCGCCGAGGTCCGGTTCGTCGAGATCGAGCCCGATGCCGGTCCCGAGGCAAGCGCACTGCACGAGGTCGCGGACAACGTGCAACAGGCCGGAGCCGCCATGTTCGACGCGGCCCGAGCCGGGGACGTCTCGGCCGCTCTGCTCGCACTGGATCGGCACCGGCTGCTCTGTGGGCACCGCCGTGGCCCGTACGGGTCTGGTCGGTGGAGCGTCGAAGTCGAACGGTGGCTGGCCAGCGCCGTTCCCGGCTATGCCGAGGACGGGGAGTGGCACCTCGGTCGGCCACTGCTGGTGACGGCCAACGACTACGAGCTCGGCCTGTACAACGGCGACACAGGGATCATCGTCGACACCCCGGCGGGGGTCCGCGCTGCTTTTGCCCGCGGCGCGGAGGCCACCCTCGTCGCACCGGTCCGGCTGGACGCCGTCCAGACGGTGCACGCCATGACGGTGCACCGTGCGCAGGGCAGCCAGTTCGACCGGGTCACCTTGGTCGTGCCGCCGCCGGAGTCACCGCTGCTGACCCGGGAGCTGCTCTACACAGCGGTGACCCGGGCCAAGGAGCAGGTGCTGCTGGTCGGAGCGGAGTCCGCGATCCGGCGGGCCGTGCTCCGGCCGGCCAACCGGGCCAGCGGCCTACGCCACCGACTCGGTTGAGTCGAGCGACCCATCAGTCGCACGCTGCACCCTTTGACCCCACGCTGCACCCTCTGCAGCGGGTGCAGCGTCGAGTGAAAGGGTGCAGCGTGCAGAGTCCCGGCACGCCGAGGGGGAGCCCGTCAGCTTAGCGGTGTGGCGCCGTCCAGCCAGGTGTGGATCAGCCGGTACGCGATCGAGCTGGCGCTGGGCAGCGTGAGGTCGCCGGCGGCCAGCTTGGCCCGCAGTCCGTCGCGGGTGTGCCAGTCGGCGAACGCGATCTCGTTGGCGTCGACGCAGATGTCGGTGGTGCTGGCTCGCGCGAAGAAGCCCACCATCAACGACCGGGGGAACGGCCAGGGCTGGCTGCCGAAGTAGACCAGCTCGGACAGGCTGATGTCGACCTCCTCGCCGATCTCGCGATGAATCGCCTGCTCCAGCGACTCGCCTGCCTCGACGAAACCGGCGAGGACCGAAACCCGGTTGTCGCCCCAGGATGCTTGCCCACCGAGCAGCAGCCGATCCTGCCGGTCCACGATGGCAACGATGACGGCCGGGTCGGTCCGCGGAAAATGGTCCTGGTCGCAGACCGCACAGTGCCGGGCGAACCCGCCGTTGATCACCGTGGTCGGACCGCCGCACTCCGGGCACATCGGTTCCCGCTGGTGCCAGCTGACGATTGCCGCCGCAGCGGCCGCGATGTCGCGCTCGTTGTCGCTGAGCTGGAAGCCCACCTCGCGCAGGTCGTGGACGTCACCGTCGACCAGGGTCTCCACGGCGAAGATGGGGGCACCGTTGAGCAGGCCCAGGAGTCGGTGCCGTTGCAGGTCGAACTCGACGAACGGCCTGGTCATCCGCAGCTTGCTGCCCCCGGTGTTGGTCGCGAACCGCGCTTTCGCATCCAGCTTCAGCAGCTGCGCGTCCTCCGCCCGCCACAGCCCGGCAACCCATTCGGTCGAGCCGCGGTGATGGTCGACCCGGTCCAGGTCGCTGGCCATCGCCCAGTTGATCACTCAACTAGGGTAACGGCTCCTGCTCTCCCGCCAGCAGCTGTTCGAGCGAGGGACGGCTGGGCAGCTCCGCCGGCCGGACGAGCTGGTCGGACCGGACGTAGTAGAAGACCGCGTCGACCTCGGACAGCGGGATCCGGTTGGCCTCCGCCCAGGCCAGCCGGTAGATCGCCAGCTGCAGCGGGTCGGCGGACTCGTTCCGGCTGGTCTTCCAGTCCACCACCCGAAAGGCGAAGCCGTCGCCTGGATCGGCGTACACGGCATCGATCCGGCCACGGACCAGCCGGCCCGCCAACGCCACACTGAACGGCGCCTCCAGTGCGTACGGCACGATGTGGCCGAACTGTCCCGCGGCGAACGCCTCGCACAGCTCGCGGAGCTCGTGCTCACCGTACGCCCCAGCGTCAGCCCGATCGGGCAGGTCGTCCGGATCGACCAGGGGCTGCTGCCCAAGCGCGCCTCTCGGCCGGTTGGGGCCGAGATAGCGCTCCACCCAGAGGTGAAAACGGGTGCCGAAGCGGGCCGCCCGGGAGGGCGGCTGCGGCATCGGTCTGGCCAGTCCGGCAGCGAACGCCTGCGGATCAGCGTGCAGCCGCAGCACTGCTGTGGTGGACAGCTGCGCCGGCAGTGGCACGTCCTGCACGTCCGACAGTGCTGAACGCGCCTCGGTCAAGAGCCGTTCCAGGTCGGCGTCCCAGCCGGCGGTCCGCTCCTCGTCGTCCAGTAGCAGTGGCGGGGCCTGTGGATCCTCGTACGCCCCGGAGGCGGCAAACCGGCCTCGAGCTCTTGTCACCGCCGCAGCGGCCTCCTGCCGGCGGTGCAGCGCCTCGGGATCGAGCGGCTGCGGCCACGGACGTGGCACCGCGTCGACCACCAACGGGTTCTCCGGCCCCGGCGGCCCCGCCTCGGCCAGCAGCTGGCCCTGCCCGCGGGCGGTTTCCAGGATCGTCCGCAGGTACGTCGACGGGAGCCGAGCCCGGATCAGATCCTGGCGCCAGGAATGACCGGAGCCGACCAGCAGCCGTTTCGCCCGGGTCGCTGCGACGTAGGCCAGCCGGTCCTCGGCCAGCAGCTGCTGCTCCGCGAGCTTCGAGCGGTACTGCGCGATGGCCGCGTTCGTCCCGTCGGCCAGCTGCGGAATCGAATCGGCGTCCCCCCGCAGGTCGGCCGGCAGCACCGCAGGGTTGGTCACCCAGTTGTCGGTCACCCGATCACTGGGGAAGGTGCCCTGCATCAGCGCCGGCAGGAAGACCACCTCCCACTCCAGGCCCTTGGCCTTGTGCACCGTGAGCAGTTTGACCGCCTCCCGGTCCGACGGCACGGCCTGGTCCAGACCAGTCCCCTGCTCCACCTCGGCCTGCAGGTACGCCAGCAGCCCGGTCAGCGAAGCCTCACCGTCCACGTCGACATAGGCCGCGACCGCGTCCAGGAACGCTCCGAGCTGGTCCCGCCGGGACGCACGGGCGAACTCCGGGTTGGCGAGCAGCTCGATGTCCAGGCCCAAGGTCGCGATGACCCGACGGGCGAGGTCCAGCACGGGCTCGTCGACGTGCCGCCGCAGGTACGCCAGCTCCGCGGCCAGCTGGGCGAACCGTTCCCGCGCCGCCGCCGAGTAGGGCTCCTCACCGGGATCCTCCAACGCGTCGACCAGGCTCACCACATCGGTCGGGTCGACATCGGCAACGGCACGCTCCAGCGCGTCCAGCACGGGATCAGCGCCCAACCCCGCACCCGCGGGTTGGTTCGCCGAACCCGTGTCGCGGGCCAGCTGGCGGGCCCGGCGGCCCAGCAGAGCCAGGTCACGGGCTCCGATCCGCCAGCGCGGGCCGGTGAGCAGCCGAACCAGCTCCGGGTTCGCCGTCACGTCGTCGACCAGCCGCAACGTGGCCGTCACGTCCATCACCTCAGGCAGGTGCAGCAGGCCGCCCAGTCCGACGATCTCCACCGGCACGTCGCGGGCAGACAGGTCGGCGTACAGGGGTGCG
>JBKPNA010000077.1:0-3656 GCA_046765695.1 Actinomycetota bacterium
CTGTCCCATCGACCGCAGCGACCAGCCGGAGCGCCGGCGCTGAGGTCTCCGCGCTGTCGAACACGGTCAGCCAGCGCTGTGCCGCAGACTGGTCCGAGCCGCGGCGGACCTCGAGCCTGGTGACCTTGTTGGCCCCGTAGAGGTCGGTCAGCGAGGTTGCCGCGCCCTGCGGCCAGACGGTGGTGACGGCTCCGGCGGATTGCCGTAGTTGTCGTTGTAGATCGCGTCGCCGCAGGGCTGGCCTGTCGCCTTGACACAGGCACTGTCACCGTCGTCGGTACCGGGTGTGTTTCGGATGAGAGCCCCGGTGGCGTTGACCAGCAGCGGGATGTCGCCGCGGTTGATGGCCAGCCCACCCTGGTCGTAGTACTGCTCGCCCGACCCTGGATAGTCCGTGTACGGAGCCGCGGCGAACGAGGACCACGTCGCACCTGCGTCCCACCCGCTGCGGGCCAAGACGGTGCCCATGCCGGGTGCGACGTATGAGGAGGAGTGGCGGTAGTCCCGAGCGGCAGCGGCCGGGTCCCAGAAGAGGAACTCCTGCCACTCGGTGGGTCGATCCTGGCCCGGCTCGGCCCGTACATCGGCGGCAAACTGTTGCAGTTCCTGGGCGCGGGCATCCCCGGGCGCAAGCATCCTGGTCAGACCGGAGTAGGTGGTCAGGAAGGAAGCGTTCAGCGGGAACGGGTGACCGCGAGCATAAGAGGCACCACGATCGTCGACATCGCGCCGGCCGGGCCAGCTGTTGTGGATGATCCAGCGGCCCTGGTCCGACGGGAAGCTGAACAGGGTGGCCCCTCGCATGAGATCCACACCCTTGCCGGTCTTCGCCGCCAGCACCGCCCAGGTCATGTTGATGCTGCCGAGCGGCCCGTAGTTCCAGCCCTCCGGCCAACCCCCGCCCGCCAGATTGGCTGCGTAGTAGGGCTGCACCATCTGGCCGTGCAGCCGGTCGATCCAGTCGTCCCACATCGCCGGCGATGACGGGTTGTCCCCCTCCGTCGCGATGGCCGCCATCACCTTGGCGGCGTAGTAGCCGGCGAAGTAGTTGCCCTGTGGGTGCTCGCGGCCGAAACCGCCGGTGTCGAAGGCGGTCACCCACCTGTTCAGCGCGTCCACCACCTGCTGGCGCACCGACGCGCTGAGCGCCTCGTAGAGCCAGTCGTAGCCGAGCGCCATCCCGACGCCGTAGAAGCGGATGCCGTAGCCCGAGTCGCGGAGCGGATTGGGCGAGGTCGACGGCGCCGACATCTTGTCGAGAATGTCCGCACCCTTGGTGCCGTACGCCGCCGCCCGGTTCGGATCGGCCAGCTTGGCCACCCGATAGCACAGCGCCAGGTCGGCGAGCGGGTCGAAGTAGCCGCTGCCTTGGTACCCCTCGTCGATCCGGGGTGATCCGCTGCCGCCGGTTGGCGGCCAGACGGGAAGAACGGCCAGCGCGTCGCAGCTGTCTCGCAGCGCGACCCATGCCGGGTCGCCAGCGCGCGCCCGCGTGGTGAGTCCGTCGAGAATCCCGGCGGTGAGAATAATTCTGGGGTGGGCACCGGCTGGCTCGCCGACACTCGCCGCATCCCCGGTCCTCGCCGAGGGCTCGTCCTTCGCCGCAGCGGGCCCAGCCCCGATCCCGAGGCTGACCACAAGCGCCGCCAGCACCAGCCCCACCAAGCTCGGCCACCAGCGACAGGGTCGGCGCAGTGTTCGGGCAGCGGCTTCGTGCATCGTGGTTCCCCTCGGCCGGTCCTCTGGGTCGGCGTTCGCCGCCCCAGCCCCGCCCCCCACGTTGCTCGAGCCGACACGCTAGCAGTTAAGACTTAGGCCCATGACGACGACCACACCACCCCATCTGGCCGACCTCACGCTCAACTACGTCACCCCGGAACGCGTTGACGAGTACCTCGCCGCGGTGCTCCGGGGCTTCCACGCCGACTACACGCCGGAGCTCTGGGGACCACATCGGGACGTCTTCGAGCCCGAGCGGAACTTCGGTTTCACAGTCGACGGTCGCTGGATCTCGACCTGCGGCGCTTACACCCAGCAGATGACGGTGCCCGGCGGAACAGTACCAATCGCGGCGGTGACCGTGGTGACCGTGCACCCCTCATACCGGCGGCGGGGTCTGTTGCGTCAGATGATGACCCACCAGTTGGAGGGAATCGCGGACCGCGGCATCGAGCCGGTCGCGCTGCTCTGGGCCTCCGAGGCTCCCATCTACGGCCGGTTCGGCTACGGCGAGACGCTGTCACGGCTGCGCCTGTCAGGGCGGACGCGGGCGCTGAGTCTCGCCGCAGAGGTCGAGCTCGACGGATCGGTGGGCGAGGTGGAGCGGGATGAGTTCCTTACGGTGGCTCGACGGCTCCGGGAGTCCTGGCTGGCCGGGCGTCCAGGTGCGCTGGCTCGCAACGACGCCTGGTGGCAGGTCCGGCTGTACGACCCGGAGGCGTGGCGGAAGGGGGCGTCGGCGTACCGGTTCGCGCTGCACTTCGCCGGCGATGGCCAACCCGATGGGTACACGGTCTTCCGGGTGAAGGAGGAGGGCCCAACCGGATATGGCGAGCTCACGGTACACAGCGTGGACGCGGGGACCGGCCCGGCGTACGCGGGCCTGTGGCGGTTCCTGCTCAGGCTGGACCTGGTAGACAACTTCTCCTGGCACGACGCACCGATGGACGAACCACTGCGCGTGCTGGTCACCGACCCGCGGGCGATCAAGGCGGAGGTGTCCGACGGCACGTACGCCAGGCTGGTCGACGTCCCGGCCGCGCTGGCAGCCCGCCGCTATGCGGCGGACATCGACGTGGTGATCGGGGTCGCCGACCCGATATTCGACCAGAACGACCGGGCGTTCCGGCTGGAGGGAGGTCCGGACGGGGCCGAGGCCAAGCCGTCGCGGCGTACACCGGACGTCAGCATGAACGTCCGCGAACTCGGCGCCGTCTATCTCGGCGGTGTCTCACCGGCAACCCTGCGCCGGGTCGGGCTGATCACCGAAGAGACCCGGGGGGCCGTACGTCGGGTCGCCGCAGCCTTCGCCTGGGACCGGCTGCCGTATTGCAACGACTACTTCTGAGGCGGCCGGCCCTCGGGCCTGTCACGCCGAGCTGGGCTCGCCGGCCTTGTAACCGAGAACGGCGTAGTCCTGGGGCCCGTAGAAAGCGTCGGCGACGACGCGCTGCACTTGTCCAGCCGAGGTACCTGCCGTGGTGTCCAGCGGGGATTTCGCTGGATGGAGTGGTCGGACCTCGATCTCGGCGAAGCCCGAGGCGCCCATCAGGAACTCCGTCAGCGCGGCCGGCAGTGGGGCCCGGTGCGTCGGGTCGTTGTAGAAGTCGCAGGCCGCCATCGTCAGATTGCTCGGGTTCGGCGTCTCGAAGAGGAGGCAGCCGCCGGGACGCAACACCCGGTGCGCCGCTTCCATCAAGGCGAGCAGCGACTCCACGTCAAGGTGCTCGATGAGATGGAATGCGGTGACCAGGTCGAGGCTGTCAGCCGGCAGGTCCCGCAGATGCTCGATGGCGTCGCCTGCCACGACGTCCAGGCCTCGAGCCTGGGCCACTTCGACGAATTCCGGATGGGTGTCAACCCCGGCCGCCGGGATCCCGGCGTCGCGTAGCACGGTGAGCCACTCGCCGCGGCCACATCCGATGTCGAGTACGCGT
>JBKPNA010000078.1:0-5637 GCA_046765695.1 Actinomycetota bacterium
GTCGTGCTCGTACGCCTCGTCCGGCAGTCCCGGCGCCAGGCTCGCCGAGATCGAATCGCCCTGCACCTCGACGCAGACGACGTTGAGGGCCGGGGCGGACTGGACGTGAGACTGCAGCGACTCGACGTCGGATCCAAGATCACCCAGCACGGTCAGCACGCTTTCCCCGCAACCGGCCGCGGCCAGCACTGCCGCGACCTCGGCCGGACTGTCCGCGTCCCGGGACAGGATGATCAGTCGCTGACCCGGGAACAGCCAGCGCCGGATCTGGTCCACGTCGTCGTCGCCGCGCAGCCGGATCACCTCGACGGTGTCGTCGGACCAGCCCATCCGCGCTCGAGCCAGCGCCACAGAGGAGACCGCCGGATGGATCCGCACCTGCTCCGCCCCGAACATCTCGATCAAGGTCGACCCGATCCCGGCGACCAGCGGATCGCCACTGGCCAGCGCGACCGTGCGTCGGCGGTCGTGGCCAGACAACAGCGCGGGCAGCTCCTGCCGAAGGTCCTTCGGCCAGGGAACCCGGCGCTGCCCGGACGACTCCGGCAGCAGGTCCAGGTGCCGGACGCCGCCCACCACGAGCTCGGCCCGGCGTACGAGGTCGCGGCTCGGCTCGTCGAGCGACTCCCAGCCGGCCGCGCCGATCCCGACCACCTCGATCACGGCCTCGACCATAGCCCGGGACCTGGTCCCGTGTGGGATGATGCCAGACGGCGCAGGCAGAGGAATCCGGTGCGAATCCGGAGCGGTCCCGCCACTGTGACCCGGCGACGCCGGGGAGTCAGGACGTCTGCCGCGCTGGTCGCCGGGTCGCATCGGCCGGTCGGCCCACTTCTCAGCGCGGGCGTGGACACCCGCAGGAAGGGTACGAGTGCGGAGATGGCTGCGTCACCTCCCGGCGGGACACCCCCCGAGATCCCCCGGGCGATTGAGTCAAGAGCGTTCCCGTTCTCCGCAATCGTCGGCAGCGAGGACCTGGCGCTCGCCCTGGTCCTGACCACCGTCTCGCCGGAGGTCGGCGGCGTACTGGTTCGTGGCGAGAAGGGCACTGCCAAGACCACCATGGTCCGGGCGCTGGCCGCTGTGCTGCCACCCCTGGAGGTGGTCGAGCACTGCCGGTTCAGCTGTCATCCCGACCACCCGGACCCACAGTGCCCTGACGGGCCGCATGTTGGGGGAACGGCTAGCACTCGCCCCGCCCGGCTCGTCGAGCTGCCGGTCGGAGCGTCAGAGGACCGGGTGGTCGGCGCACTGAATCTAGCGCAGGCACTGGGTCATGGGCAGGTGGAGTATCAGCCCGGCCTGCTTGCCGCCGCACACCGCGGCATCCTCTACGTGGACGAGGTCAACCTGCTCCATGATCATCTTGTCGATCTGCTGCTGGACGCCGCCGCAACCGGTCGATCCACCGTCGAACGCGAGGGGATCTCGGTCAGCCACGCGTCGCGGATCGTGCTGATCGGCACCATGAATCCCGAAGAGGGCGAGCTACGGCCGCAGCTGCTCGACCGGTTCGGCCTGACGGTGCAGATCGCCGCCCCGCGCGACCCCGAGCTGCGCGCCGAAGTGGTCCGGCGCCGGATGGCGTACGACGCGGACCCCGCGGGGTTCATCCGGCGCTACGCGGCCGCAGAGCAGGCACTGCGGCGACGCATCGTCACCGCCCGTGCACTGCTGCCCACGGTCGTGCTCAACGACGACCAGCTGACCACCATCGCCTCGGTCTGTGCCGCGTTCGAGGTTGACGGGATGCGCGCCGATCTCGTCACCGCCCGCGCCGCCGTGGCCCATGCTGCCTGGCACGGCCGGTCGGTGGTCGAGACCGCCGACATCCGGGCCGCCGCCCGGCTCGCCCTCCCGCACCGGCGGCGCAGGAACCCGTTCGACGCCCCCGGGCTGGACGAGGACCTCCTTGACCAACTGCTCGCCGAGTGGGAGCCGGATCCCGAACCCCCCTCCGGCGGCCCGCCACCTGACAGCAACGGCGACCACCCAACCCCCGACTTGTCAGAAACTCAGCGAGCTATGACTCGCTCAGGTTCTGACAAGTCGGAGCAGAGCGTGGTCCCGGCCGGTGCCACCTATCGGACCCGGTTGTTCACGGCGGCCGGCGTGGGCGTGGGTGAGGTCGGCCGTCGCAGCCGGGCGCTCACCTCGACCGGGCGTACGGTCGGCGCGGTCCCGGCCCGTGGTCAGTCCGGATCACTTCATCTGCCGGCGACGGTCCGGGCCGCCGCGCCCCGGCAGTACGACCGGGGGCGGGCGTACGGTCCGCTGCGGCTGGCCAGCGACGACCTCCGGCTGGCGGTGACCGAGGGCCGCGAGTCCAACCTGGTGCTGCTCGTGGTCGACGCGTCCGGCTCCATGGCGGCCCGGCGCCGGATGGAGGCGGTCAAGGCGGCGACCCTCTCGATGCTGCTGGATGCCTACCAGCGGCGGGACAAGGTCGGACTGATCACCTTCCGCGGCGCTGCGGCGAGCCTCGCACTGCCGCCCACGTCGTCGATCGATGTCGCCGCGCGCAGGTTGCGAGACCTGCCGTGCGGCGGACGTACGCCGTTGGCGGAAGCGCTGCTCTGCGCCGCCGAGACCCTCCGCCTGGAACGAATCCGGGACCCACGGCGGCGCCCGCTGTTGGTCCTGGTCACCGACGGCCGGGCCACGTACGGTCCCGACGCGGTGGCCCGCTCCCGCAGTGCGGCCGAACTTCTCCGCGACACCGGAGTCGCCTCGGTGGTGATCGACTGTGAAACCGGGCGGCTCAGCCTCGGGCTGGCGGCCGCCCTCAGCGAGCATCTCGGGGCAGAGCACGTTGCGGTCGGCGAGGTCGCAGCCGACTCGGTGCTCACCGCCGTACGCCGGCACGCGCCGGTGCGTCCCCACCGAGCCGCCTGATGCCCCGGGGAGAGCCGGAGCAGCTCCCGGCCGACGGGCTGACCACCCGGCAACGCCGCAACCGGCCGCTGCTCGTCGTCCACACCGGGGACGGCAAGGGCAAGTCGACTGCCGCCTTCGGGCTCGCCCTGCGCGGCTGGAACCAGGGCTGGTCCATCGGGGTGTTCCAGTTCGTCAAGTCCGCGCGGTGGCGGATCGGTGAGGAGGCGGCCTTCACCGCACTGGCCGCGACGCACGCCGGCACCGGGCAGGGCGGGCCTGTCGAGTGGCACAAGATGGGCTCCGGCTGGTCCTGGTCACGCAAGCCGGGCGCCGAAGACGATCATGCCGCGGCTGCCGCCGAAGGCTGGCAGGAGATCAAGCGGCGGCTGCGTGCGGAGGCCCACCGGCTGTACGTGCTGGACGAGTTCACCTACCCGATCAACTGGGGCTGGGTCGACGTCGACGACGTGGTGGCGACGCTGGCCGGCCGGCCGGGACAGCAACACGTGATCATCACGGGCCGGCGGGCCGATCCCAAGCTGCTGGCGGCTGCCAACCTGGTCACCGAGATGACCAAGATCAAGCACCCGTTCGACGACGGCCAGAAGGGTCAGCGGGGGATCGAATGGTGACCCTGCCACGCATCGTGATCGCCGCACCGGGCTCCGGCCACGGCAAGACCACTGTCGCGACGGGCCTGATGGGTGCGCTGCGCGCGGAGGGTCTCGAGGTGGCCGGGTTCAAGGTCGGCCCGGACTACATCGACCCCGGCTATCACGCCCTGGCGACCGGACGGCCGGGCCGTAACCTCGACCCGTACCTCTGCCGGCCAGAGCAGCTCGCGCCGCTGCTCCGCCATGGAGCGGAAACACCGAGGCCCGCCGATGTCGCCGTCATCGAGGGCGTGATGGGGCTGTTCGACGGTCAGCTCGGCGGCGACGGCTTCGCATCGACCGCCCAGGTGGCGACCCTGATCCAGGCGCCGGTGATCGTGGTCCTCGACATCAGCCACGTCTCCCGGACGGCCGCAGCGATCGTGACCGGGCTGCAGACCTTCGACGGAGGCCTCCGGATCCGCGGGGTGATCCTGAACAAGGCCGGCAGCCCTCGGCACGCCGCCGAGGTGGTCTCGGCCATGGAGGCCACCGGGATCCCGGTGCTCGGAGTGCTGCCGCGCGACGCCGGCATCGAGGCCCCTTCGCGGCATCTCGGGCTGGTTCCCGCCGCCGAGCGGAGCGAGGCGACCGCCAGCATCACCCGACTGGCCGCCTCGATCGCCGAGCACGTCTCGCTGACCTCCGTGCTCGAGATCGCGTACGTCGCCCCACCGCTGCACGCCGAGGTCTGGTCGCCGGCGTCGGTCGTGACACCTCCGTCTCCCAGCCGGCCGGTGGTCGCGGTGGCCGGCGGCCGGGCGTTCACCTTCCGCTATACCGAGACGGACGAGCTGCTCCGGGCTGCCGGCTGCGAGCCGGTGATCTTCGACCCGCTGACCGATCCGGCGCTGCCGCCCGAGACTGCCGGGCTCTACCTGGGCGGCGGGTTTCCCGAGGTCCACGCGGCAGAGCTCAGCGCCAACTCCCCGCTGCTGGCGGAGATCCGGACGGCGGTCGCCAGCGGTCTGCCGACGGTGGCCGAGTGCGCCGGCATGCTCTACCTCTGCCGATCGGTCGACGGGCGCGAGATGGTTGGATCCATCCCGGCCGACGCCCGGATGACCGACCGGCTGAGGTTGGGCTACCGCACCGCAGTCGCGGACCATGATCAGCTGCTGGCGCTGACCGGCCGGCGGGTCAGCGGGCACGAGTTCCATCGCACCGTGGTCGATCCCCCGTACGGGTCGAGTTCCGCCTGGCTGGTCGACGGCGAGCCGGTCGGATTCGCCCTCGATCCAGCCGGCCTCGGCACCGAGACCTTGCACGCCAGCTACCTGCACCTGCACTGGGCCGGCCACCCGCATCTGGCGCAGCGCTTCGCCGACGCTGTCCACGCCTTCGTTCCGAAACCGGTCACAAACGACAGGTTTTCGGGCCCAAAACGTGTCGTCTCTGACCGGTTTCGTGAGAAGGAGGGGCTGCGGCACCACGGGGATGCCGACCTCGGCGAGGGGCTGGTCGACCTTGCGGTGAACGTACGCGTCCCGGCGCCGCCGGAGTGGCTGGCCGCTGTGATCAACGACGTCACCCCCGGCCTCGGCGCGTACCCGCGAACCGGCGAGGCGATTGCCGCCATCGCCGAGGCGCATCAGGTGCCGAGAGAGTCGGTGCTGCCGACCGCGGGCGCAGCGGAGGCGTTTACCCTGCTGGCTCGCGCCCTGTCGGCGCGACACCCGGTGATCATCCATCCGCAGTTCACCGAGCCGGAGGCGGCGCTGATCGCCGCCGGGCATCGTCCCGAACGGGTGATCCTGTCCAGTCGGGACGGCTTCCGCCTCGACCCCAGCCGGATCCCGGCCGACGCGGACCTCGTGATCATCGGCAACCCCACCAACCCCACCAGCGTGCTGCACCAGGGAGCCACCCTGCGTACGCTGCTTCAGCCCGGACGCACCCTGGTGGTCGACGAGGCCTTCATGGACGCCGTGCCCGGCGAGCCGGAGACCCTGATCAGTGCCGAGACGACCGGCCTGGTCGTGATCCGCTCGCTGACCAAGACCTGGGGGCTGGCGGGATTGCGCGCCGGCTACGTCATCGGCGACCCGGCGATCATCGCCGAGCTGGCGGCGCAACAACCACCATGGTCGGTGTCCACGCCTGCGCT
>JBKPNA010000079.1:0-3266 GCA_046765695.1 Actinomycetota bacterium
GGACTTCACCGTACGCAGCATGCCGGCCCGGTTCGCCGGGGTGGGTGACGCCTGGGCCCCGTTCTACGCGCTGGAGCCGCGCAGCCTGGACGGCGCCCTGGAGATGTACGCCAGGGACGAGCGTGAGCTGGGCACCGGCAAGTACGGCGGAGCGGAGATGCCGTATCCGCCGGACTACCCGAAGATGCCGGGCGAGCCGGCGAGGGTGCAGCCGAGCCGAATGACGGCTGAGACCCGGGAACAGGAGGGCCTTGCTTGACGAGGGCAAACGCCCATTCCCACCCGGGGCAGCTGCCCTGAATGTCCGACACAGCTACCGCATCGACCGCCCGCCCGGCGACGTCTGCGGCCTTGTGGGGAGGAACGGAGCCGGAATCGGCCTTATCCGCCTACATATGTGGCCTTGTGCGGAGAGCCGGACCCCAGATCGGCCTAAACCCGCCCCAGACGTGGCCGTGTGCGGAGAAACGGAGGCTGAATGTGGGTGATCGGACTTCGTTAGCGGCCTTGTGCGGAGAGACGGAGCCGGAATCGGCGTGATCGGCCTAACCAGGGGAGCGCCGGTAGTTGGTGAACAGTGCGCCATCGTCGCCGAGCAGGCTGAATTGCAGCTCGAAGCCGATCGGGGCCGGCAGCGGCGCGCCGCGCGTGCTGCGTGCCCCCATGCCGCCGACGACCATGGGCGCAAGCGTGAGGGACAGCTCGTCGACCAGTCCGGCGGCCAGCAGGTCGCGGTGCAGGACCGGCCCGCCCTCACAGAGCAGTCGTGGCAGCCCGCGGCCCGCCAGCTCGTCGACCAGCCGCGGCAGGTCCACCGCCCCCGTGCCGAGTTCCATCACCTCGATCCCAGCGCCCCGCAGCGCATCCAGGTCGCCGAGGGGTTTGCCCTCCGTCGTCGCAACGACCACCGGTCCACCCTCACCAGCTGCGGGCTGGGCGATGCGCGGGTCGAGATCGGCGGAGGCGCTCACCACAACCAGCGTGGGCAGCGGGGCAAGGCCCTCTGCCTGCCGGATGGATTGCTGCCAGGGGGCCAGTTCGACGGCCCGGTAGCCCTCGTGGCGCACCGTTCCCGCGGCCACCAGGATCGCGTCGGTCAGCGCCCGGTGGATCGCGAAGATGTGGTGGTCGCTCGCCGTGTTGATGGTGCCGGACCGCCCGTCCGGACCCTGGATCGACCCGTCCAGGGTCGCGACGAAGTTCGTCCGCAGCCATCCGCCGGCCTCGCGAGCCGGATGCCGGTAGAGCTCGACCAGATCGCTGTCGGCGAGGGGACCGCGCGCTGTCCCACCGCGGTCGAAGATCAGCTGCACCGCGCCATCGTCGCACGCCTTCGTACGCCGCCGCGGGACCGCACGCATACGGCACAATCAGTCGCATGACCGCCGCCGACCCCGACCAGTCCCTGAGCGAGCTGCTGCGGCTGCCTGCAGGCGCAGTCGACCTGGCCAAGCTCGACCCTGCTGGCACACCTGGCTTCTCCGGCAAGAAGTCTGATGCAAAGGAGGCGAAGAAGTCCCTGGCGCCCGAGCTGGGTGACCTGCAGGAGCGCCTGTTCGCAGCTGGGCGGGTCCCCAACGCGCCTGACCGGCAGATCCTCGTGGTCCTGCAGGGCATGGACACGTCCGGCAAGGGCGGAGTGATCCGCCATGCCATCGGCATGGTCGACCCGCAGGGCGTCGCCATCACGTCGTTCCGGGCGCCCACCGAGGAGGAACGGCGGCACGGCTTCCTGTGGCGGATCGAACGTGCACTGCCCAAACCGGGGATGATCGGGATCTTCGACCGATCGCACTACGAGGACGTGCTCATCGTCCGGGTGAACGAGCTCGTGCCGGAGTCGGTCTGGAGCAAGCGCTACGACGAGATCAACGCGTTCGAGGAGCGGCTGATCGCCGACGGCACGATCCTGATCAAGTGCTTCCTGCACATCTCCTCCGAGGAGCAGAAGCAGCGGCTGCTCGCGAGGTTGGACGACCCCACAAAGCACTGGAAGTACAACCCCGGCGACGTCGATGTGCGCACCAAGTGGTTGGACTACCAGCAGGCGTACGCCGACGCGCTGGAGCGGTGCAGCACTCAGCACGCACCGTGGTACGTGGTGCCGTCGGACCACAAGTGGTACCGCAACTGGGCCGTCGCACAGCTGCTGACCGAGCAGTTACGGGCAATGAGGCTGGAGTGGCCGGTGGCCGACTTCGACGTGGAGAAGGAGAAGGACCGGGTCGCTCAGTCCTGATCCGGTGGCCTCCCTGCGGAGTTGGATCTAGGCGCTGACCACCGACAGGTGCCGGAAGCGCGCCGGCTCCAGCTCCTCGCCCAGCATCGTCTCGTCGACGTCGACCATGTCCATCGCAGCGACCACGTACCTCATCAGCGCGACCTCCGCCACCTCCGGCTCGCCGCCCATCGGCTCAGCGACGGCGACGGCACCGGCCTCGTACGCGAGCTCGGCCTGGTGGGAGTAGAGCAGCCCGGGCGCCAGGAACCAGCTGCCCACGGCGATGTGCCGGCGGCCCTGGGACCGCAGCGTCCGGACGGCGTCGGCAGTGCTCGGTCCTGAGCCGGTCGCGAACGCGACCACACAGGGCAGCTTGTGATGGGAGGACCACTGCCGGGCCCGCCTGGCGACAAGCGCGTTGCTGCGGACGTCGCTGCTCCCCGTCGCCGCGAAGACCAGCCCGTCCAGCTCGCACACCCGGCGCGCCCGCAGCGCATCCCGGAGCCGCCGGTCGATGACGGACAGGAGCTGAGCTTCCGGGCCCACCGGCCGCGACGGGGCGATCTGCAGGCCAGGGTGGGCGGCAGTCGCCTGGGCCGCAAGAGCCGGCACGGCAGGTGGTGGGGTGAAGGCGTCCGAAACCAGCAACGGAACGAGCACGATCTCGCGAACACCTTGGCTGACCAGCCGGTTGATCACCGGCATCCCTGCGGGTCCGCCGTGATCCAGGAAGCCGACATGGACGTCCAGCTCCGGCCGGATGTCGAGCAGGCCGTCCCGGATCTGGTGACTGACCTGCGGCACTCGCGGGTCCGGGCCGCCGTAGCCGAGCAGAACAAGTGAGGGAGCGGTCATGACAATCCACTTTCGGGGTGTGTGGGTGGAGCCGGGCTGGCGGCCGGGAGGGGGGTCGATCCGGCCATGCCGGCACCCAGGGTCCAGCCGTCGGCCTCGTCGACGAGAATGAATGCCCCCGTAGCCCGATGCTCCCGGTAGGAGTCGATCGGCAGTGGATTGGCCAGTGCCAGGCGGATCCGGCCAATGT
>JBKPNA010000080.1:0-3415 GCA_046765695.1 Actinomycetota bacterium
GCCCCGACGTCGCCATGCAGACGCCGACCTTGCCGGTGGCCTGCGCGTACCCCTCGGCCGCATGCCCCGCACCCTGCTCGTGACGCACGAGCACGTGGCGCACGCGCGTCGAGTCGAGCAGAGGGTCGTAGGCAGGAAGGATCGTGCCCCCCGGAATACCGAAGACGACCTCGCAGCCGAGCTCCTCGAGCGAGCGGACGAGCGACTGTGCGCCGGTCATCGGTACGCGGTCGAAGCGCGGACCGGGGACGGTCTGCGCCGATGCCGGCTGAGCGGAGCTCGAGCCGGGCTGGGCACCCTGGCGGCCCGGCGGCGGCGCCGGCTTCGGTCCGGACGGTCCGGGGACCGAGCCGGAACGGGGCGTTGCGGTGGTCATCTGCGGCAGCTCCGGGAGTTGGGGCCGGACATGAAAAAACCCCCGACCGCCGGCTGGCGGAACGAGGGTGGCGCGTCGACGACCGAGGGCTCTCTCAGGCGTGGACGCGCCTGATAAGTACGAGCTCCTGGACGGCTGGCATGGGCGGGACGCTAGCCGTCCGCCCACGGGGGCGTCAAATTCCTGGGACTGCGGTACCAGATGCTGGGACGCACGGGTGATTCCGGCCGCGCTTGTCCGGATCCTCCGCCTGTCACGCCCGCCGGTCCGCCGCCACGGCCACGGTAGCCGCAGACGCGACGAGCAGAAGACCGAGCAGCGCTTCCCCGATCGGCGGCGAGCCATTGCTCGTGAGCGCACGCACCGCACTGCCGACCGGTGGGAGCCAGGGTTGTACGGCCGTGATCGTCACGATGCTGACGGCAAGGAGGAACGACCAGCCGATGCGTGTGACCAGGGGCCGGGCGCACAGCACCCCGATCGCGGTACCGGTGGTGGCCGCGGCGACGTGGACGAGCACACCGGAGAGCACCGCCTCGGCCGGATAGGGGTCGGCCGCCCGCACCACCGGGACCACCACGGAGAGCAGGACGAGCACGGCGTCGGCGGCGAGAGCGACCAGCACGGTGCCGGTGACCAGCCGGACCGGCCCGCCCGCCGCCGCCATCGTGACGAGACGCTGGACCGGGGCCTCGATGTTCGCCACCACCAACGTCAGCCATGCGGCAGTGGGATAGAGCGCGAGCGCCGTCGCGGGCCAGACGCCGGGCGGGCGACCGACGGTGTCGCTGAGCAGGACAGCGAGCACGATGCCGTAGACGACCACCGGGATCAGAACCCGCTGGGACCGGACGACGTCGGCGGCCACGTACCGGGCGACGGCCAGGGTGCGCGCTGTCACCGGGCCTCCTGTCGAACTGTCTGACGCCAACCGTGGGGTCGAAGTCTGCACAAGCCCGATCACCGCCTGCATCCGGCCATCCCCACGAGCGCCCGGTCCGCAGGTGGCGATCCCTGGTGGGTGAGACCATGGCCTGGTGAGCACCACCGGCCCCGACCCCGTCCCCCGCGCCGTCTTCCGTACCTCGCCGCTGACGATCCTGGTGGCGTTCGCGTTCGCCTTCTGCGCCACGCCCGTGGCGCTGGGGGGCCCGTACCTGTGGCTGCTCTACCTCATACCGATCGGCATCATCGTCTGGACGCTGCGGGTGCGCACCGTGGCCGATCCGGACGCACTGACCATCCGCCGGATAGTCGGCGGGCGGCGCGTAACGTGGCGGGAAATCAGCTCGCTGCGCCTCGGCCATCGTTCACGAATTCGCGGTCGTGCCGGGGTCAGCGCGGTGCTGACCGATGGCGCCGAGCTCTCGCTCCCCGCCGTCGGAGTCCGCGACCTGCCCCAGCTCGCCGCCGTCAGTGGCGGCAGGCTGCCCTACCCGGCTGGAGAGTGAGCCGATGCCGGCTTTGCGTTCCCGCGTCACCACCCAAGGCCGTAACGCCGCCGGAGCGCGTTCGCTCTGGCGCGCCACCGGCATGACCGACGACGACTTCGACAAGCCGATCGTCGCCATCGCCAACTCCTACACCCAGTTCGTGCCCGGTCACGTGCACCTCAAGGAGCTCGGTGAGCTCGTCGCGGGGGCGATCCGCGAAGCGGGCGGCGTGGCGCGGGAGTTCCACACCATCGCCGTGGACGACGGCATCGCGATGGGCCACGGCGGAATGCTCTACTCGGTGCCCAGCCGCGAGGTGATCGCCGACGCCGTCGAGTACATGGTCAACGGGCATGCCGCCGACGCCCTGGTCTGCATCTCCAACTGCGACAAGATCACGCCCGGCATGCTCAATGCCGCGATGCGCCTCAACATCCCCACCGTGTTCGTCTCCGGCGGGCCGATGGAGGCCGGGAAGGCCGTCGTCGTCGACGGGGTGGCGCACGCGCCCACCGACCTGATCACGGCGATCTCCGCCTCGGCCTCCTCGCAGGTGGACGACACCGGGCTCGGGCTCGTGGAGCGGTCGGCCTGCCCGACCTGCGGCTCGTGCTCCGGGATGTTCACCGCCAACTCGATGAACTGCCTCACCGAGGCCCTCGGCCTCGCGCTTCCCGGCAACGGCTCGACGCTGGCCACGCACGCCGCGCGGCGCGAGCTGTTCCTCGAAGCAGGCCGCACGGTGATGGCGCTCGCGAAGCGCTGGTACGGCGACGACGACGCCTCCGTGCTGCCCCGGTCGATCGCGAGCCGGAAGGCGTTCGAGAACGCGATGGCGCTCGACGTCTCGATGGGTGGTTCCACCAACACCGTGCTGCACATCCTCGCCGCCGCGCAGGAAGGCGAGATCGACTTCGACCTGGAGGCGATCGACGCCCTGTCGCGCAGGGTCCCCTGCCTGGCCAAGGTGTCGCCGAACTCCAGCTACCACATGGAGGACGTGCACCGGGCCGGTGGAATCCCGGCCATCCTCGGCGAGCTCTGGCGCGCCGGGCTGCTCAACGAGGACGTCCACACGGTCCACTCGCCGTCGCTGCGGCAGTGGTTGTCCGAGTGGGACGTCCGGGCGGAAGCGCCGTCGGAGAAGGCCGTGGAGCTGTACCACGCGGCCCCGGGCGGGGTGCGCACCACGGAGGCGTTCTCCACGGAGAACCGCTGGTCCTCGCTCGACACGGACGCCGCCGACGGCTGCATCCGCGACGCCGAGCACGCCTACACCGCCGACGGCGGGCTCGCGGTGCTGCGCGGCAACATCGCCCCGGACGGCGCGGTGATCAAGACCGCCGGGATCCCCGAGGACATCTGGCGCTTCTCCGGGCCCGCCCGCGTGGTGGAGAGCCAGGAGGAAGCCGTGTCGGTCATCCTCACCAAGCAGATCCAGCCCGGTGACGTGCTCGTGGTGCGCTACGAGGGTCCGGCGGGCGGGCCGGGGATGCAGGAGATGCTGCACCCCACCGCATTCCTCAAGGGCGCGGGGCTCGGCGCGAAGTGCGCGCTGATCACCGACGGCCGCTTCTCGGGCGGGTCGAGCGGCATCTCGGTGGGG
>JBKPNA010000081.1:0-2616 GCA_046765695.1 Actinomycetota bacterium
ACGGTGACGAACCACCTCGTCAACTGGCTGTCGCCCATGAAGGAGCGGGTGACGATCGTGACCGGGGAGAAGGGTGCGTTCATCGCGGACACGCTCACCGCCGACCTCACCTTCCACGCCAACGGCACCGTGCCGACCCAGTGGGGCAGCCTCGCGGAGTTCCGCGGCGTCTCCGAGGGCGACATGGTCAGGTACGCGATCGCCAAGCCCGAGCCGCTCCGGACGGAGCACGAGGCGTTCCGGGACGCCGTGCTGGGCAAGCCCGCGGATGTCGTGACGATGGCGCAGGGACTGGCCACGGTCGCCGTGGCGGAGGCCGTCATCGATTCCGCCTCCAGCGGCAGGACGGTCGAGGTCAAGCTGCCGGAGGTCGCGCTCGAGAGTCCGGAGCCGGCCGCCCGGGCGTGAGAGGAACTTGGGCACCTGCCGTCACGCCTGCACGACGTCGGGCGCCAGGTGGACGCCGGGCAGCAACTTCATGGCCTCGATCGCGATGTGGACGCCGCGGGCCGTGGTCATCATCCCGCTGTAGACCACGAGCGGGGTGGAGTCCGGCAGACCAACAGCCCGCCGCAGCGTGGGCGGTGGAGCCTCGGGGCGATCGACCACAGGTGCGTTGAGTACGACCGCGGGCGGACGGGGGAACCGGTAGATGCGCTGCAGCTCCGCCGAGATGCGGGGACTCACCGTGATGACGCGGGTGGCGCTACAGACGTACTCCTGCTCGACATCGGTCCATGCTGCGACCACACGGCGGGTCCGGTTGCCGTACTCGGACAGTCCGGGGACGAACTCGTGGGCGTCGTAGATCCACCGGACCTCCCGGCCCGCGGATCGGGCACGTTCCGCCGCCGCGGCCGCGATTCCCACGACCTGCACATCGTGGGCGTGCAGGACGTCCGGTCGGAGTACATCGATCACCGCGGCGAGGGCTCGCTCGTAGTCGCTGATCTCCGGCGCCCGGATCACGACCAACTCCCCGGCCCGGTGCAACCGGGCCAGCCGGCGACAGTCCCGCCGGTCGGTCTTGACCCGATCCGACGGCGCCTTCGGGATCAACGCCGGCGCGATCACCTCACACGCCACGCCCATCGAGGTCAACAACCGGTACAAGCCGAACCCCGTCGGGCCGGCCTCGTAACAGACCCGCAGCAGGGCCCGGTCCGGGAAACGGTCGATCAACCGCCGCACCGACGGCTCATCATTGACGATCACATCGACATCGGGGACCTGCTGCTCAGGCCGCAGAACCCCCACCGCGATCCGGTTCTTGCTGGCGTCCAACCCGAGGTGGATCAGACCGGCAGACGACGCGACACTGGACATGAACGGCCGGCTCCTTCCGGTAGTGGCTCCATCCGCTCCACGCTGGATGACCCACGTAGATCACCACACCGGTGCCGCGGATAAGAGCCGGCCGTTCCATGCTGACTATCAGGAGTGTCGCGACGAGCCCTGGTATGCACGTGCTGACAGGGGGTCATCCCTGAAGGAGCTCGGTGAGTCAAGCGCGTCTGGGTGAGCGGGTTCGGGCTTCTTCGCGTCGTGGCGGGCATGCCGAAGAAGGCGTCGGGGTCAAGGCTCGCGCGGAGCGCGACCGCGCAGCGGCCGTAGGGCCTTGGGGCCGGCGCCGTTCGGCAGACGATGTTCGGGGCGGAGAAGATCCTGCTGGGCTCTCCTGGGTGCGTCGGGGCGGGTCTGGGCTGTCGCTCATCAGGGCCGGTGTTCCGGTGCGGTTGCAGGCCCGGCGGGGCTGCCAGTCATCCCTTCGCCGCCGTATGGGCCCTGTGGGGTGCGGGCCCGGCGAGCATGATGGAGTGTGCGGTGCCCGGGTCGACGGGATCAATCAGTCAGAACGACGACGCCGTCCCACCGGCGGTCCCGTGACGACGGAACCTTTTGCGGGCCGGGGGTCATGACCCCACGCGATCACGCGTCGACCGGCTCTGAACGGCGGCCTCACGCCGCCGATGACCGGCCAGCTTGTCCCGCAGGCCTCCGACCAGGCTGGTCGCGGGCAGCCGCTGCACCGATTCCACCGCCCGCCCAGCGGACCAGGACACTGCCCTGCTTGGTGATCTTCCCGCGGTGGACGTGGGTGTCGGACTCGTGATGCCTGGGTGTCATCCCGGCCCAGCAGGTCAGTTTCTCCGCGGTGGCAAACCGGGTGACGTCCCCGATCTCGGCGACGAACACCGCGCCGAACGTCGGCTCGATCCCCGGAATCGTCTGCACCGCCGCGTATCCACGATCACGGGCCAGACGGCCGCGGACCAGGGACGCGAAGGTGTCGATCTCGAAATCCAGCAGGTCCATTACGCGCCGCAGCGACGCCACCCGCGCGGCACACGCCGGCGCCAAACCAGCGGCGACGGCCCGGTCGAGTAGGCGGCTGCCCTCGACCCCGAACAGGTCGTTAACCGGCACCGGCATCTCCCGCCTTGGCGAGTACCGCGGGCACGTGCGACTTCAACGCGGTTCGCACCGCGACCAGCTTGGCCCGGTGTCGGACCAACTCGCGCAGCTCTCGGGTCGCCGGCGGCGCGATCCACACCTGCGGCAGCCGGCCCATCCGCAACAGGTCCGCCAGATCCGCCGCGTCCCGCTCGTCGTTCT
>JBKPNA010000082.1:0-12544 GCA_046765695.1 Actinomycetota bacterium
CTGCCCGGCCTACCGGGTGGTCACCGATGCCGACTCGCTGGTCGGGTTCGCAACCGAGCAGGGCTGGCCGGTGATTGCCAAGACCTCCCGCGGCGGCTACGACGGCAAGGGGGTATGGAAGATCGAGGACCCGGGCAGTGCGGGGGAGCCCTTCGCGGGCTTGGCCGACGGGGTGCAGGTGATCGCCGAGGAGTTCGTCGAGTTCGCCCGCGAGCTCAGCGCACTTGTCGTCCGGTCGCCCTCGGGACAGGCTGCCGCGTACCCGATCAGCGAGTCGGTGCAGCGCAACGGCATCTGCGTGGAGACGGTGACACCGGCGCCGGGCCTCACTGAGAGCCAGGCGGTCGACGCGGAGCGGCTGGCGTTGACCATCGCGCATGAGCTCGGCGTCGTGGGCGTGCTGGCCGTGGAGCTGATGCAACGCGCCGATGGGTCCGTGGTGGTCAACGAGCTGGCCATGCGACCGCACAACACGGGCCATTGGACGATCGACGGTGCCCACACCTCGCAGTTCGAGAACCATCTCCGGGCAGTGCTCGACCTGCCGCTCGGCGACCCAGGCCACAAGGAGCGCTGGACGGTGATGACCAACGTGCTCGGCGGGTCGGTTGCGGACCTGCCGTCGGCTCTGTTGCACTGCTTCGCACGGGACCGGCGGCTCCGGGTGCAGCTCTACGGCAAGCAGGTGCGGCCTGGACGCAAGGTCGGGCACGTCACGGCGACCGGGGAGGATCTCGAGCAGGTCCGCCACCGGGCCCGGCACGCCGCCGCCTACCTGATGGGAGAAGCCGATGACTGAACCGACTGGCGCCCGGGTCGGCATCGTCATGGGGTCCGACTCGGACTGGCCGGTGATGCAGCCCGCGGCTGCCGCATGCGAGGAGTTCGGGGTGGCGTACGAGGCCGATGTGGTATCCGCACACCGGATGCCGGAGGCCATGATCGGCTACGGCCGCTCCGCCGCGGAGCGCGGCCTGGCGGTGATCATCGCCGGGGCCGGGGGAGCGGCCCACCTGCCGGGAATGCTCGCCGCGGTCACGCCGCTGCCGGTGATCGGCGTCCCGGTGCCGCTGAAGTACCTGGACGGAATGGACTCGCTGCTCTCCATCGTGCAGATGCCGGCCGGGGTTCCGGTGGCCACCGTGGCGATCGGCAACGCGCGTAACGCGGGGCTGCTGGCGGTCCGGATCCTTGCCGTGGCCGACCCGCGGCTGCAGCAGCGGATGGCACAGTTCCAGGATCAGCTCCGGCAGGCCGCCGAGGCCAAGGGCGAGGTCGTCCGCACTAGCCGTTCAGGGTGACCCGGGGCCGGTCGGCGGTCGGCCGCCGGCGGAGCAGCAGCGAACCGGCGGCGCCGATCAGCAGTCCACCGATTGCCGCGCCAAGGATCGGCGCCACAGGTTGGACCGGCGCGGAAGCCGCCTCAGTGAGGTGGGCCGCGCCGTCGCGGTTGCCCGCGGTCGAGGGAGCCTGGTCGGCGCTGAGCAGACCGGCGCTGGCCAGCAGCGCCGTCAGCGCCTGGTCATCGTGGGCCCGGTGCCAGCGGGCCGGCTGGGCGAACACGTCGCCCTCGCCGGTCGGGTCCGTCACCGTCTCGACCCAGACCCCGTCGTAGCCCAGGTACAGCCGGTCGATCCGCCAGATCCGCATGTCATGGATCAGCCAGGTGAGCCGCACGTCCTCCTGGGTCGAGTCCAGGCGCCGGCGCGGCGGCTGCTCAGTACCCACCTCTTCGCCCACGGCGGCGTACAGCCGGTCGTAGTCCGGGTTCGCCACGTGCAATGCGCTGGCCCGGCCGAGACTGGGGTTGGTCATCAGCACGCTGGTCGGCCCCCCGGCGTATGCGGCCGGTGCTGCGCCCAGCCAGCAGATCGCGCCGACCAGCAGCGCAACGAGCAGGGGCAGGACGGTGGTACGGCGGGTCATGACGCCTCCCTGATCCGGTTCTCGAGCACAAGACACCGCCGACGCCGGGACCGTTCTGTAACCTCGCGGGGTGAGGCGCGCGGTGTCGGAGTTCCTGGCCGGTGTCGCGTTGCTGGGCCGTGGACTCCGGCTGATGCTGCGCCGGCCGCGGCTGTTCGGCTTAGGCGCGATCCCGCCGGCCATTACGTCGCTGATCCTTCTCGGGATCCTGGTTGTCGTCTTCACCGAGCTGGACCCCATGGTGGCCTGGCTCACCCCGTTCGCCGACCCGTGGTCAGCCCAGCTGCGGGTGCTGATCCGGGTGCTCGTCGGAGTAACGCTGGTCGGGGGACTGGTCCTGATCATGGTCGTGACCTTCACGGCCCTCACGCTGACTCTCGGATCGCCGATCTACGACAAGCTGTCGGAGGCCGTGGAGCGGGAGTTCGGACCCGTGCCGGAGTACAACGAGCCGTTGGCGACGGGTGCGGCACGGGCGGTGCGGCAGTCGATCACGTTGATCGCGGTCTCGGTGCTGGTGGCTGCGCTGCTGTTCGCGGTCGGCTTCGTCCCGGGTGTGGGCCAGACCGTGGTTCCGGTGGTGTCCGCGGCGTTCGGCGGCTGGATGCTGAGCATTGAGCTGATCGGGTCAACCTTCGAGCGGCGACGCCTGCTGACCCTGGCCGACCGGCGGGTGGCCATGCGGCGTCGCCGGGCTCGAGTGTTCGGCTTCGCCATCCCGACGTTCCTGCTGCTGGCCGTGCCGCTGCTCGGGGTGGTGGTCTTCCCCGTGGCCACGGCAGCAGGCACGTTGTTGGCCCGGCAACTGCTCGACGAACCGACCTGACCTGGGATCGCGTCAGATCAGCGCATCGACTCGGCCACCCGAATCGCCTCGCTCTGCTGGAACTTTCCCTCCAGCCGAACGGTGACCAACGTCCGGTTCGCCGCTCGCTCCCAGACCAGGGACGGTCCGGAGATCCGGGACTGCTCGGTCCGCTCCTGTCCGCTGCGGTCGACGTAGCTGATCTCGTGAGCGGTGGCGAACCACACCGCGTCGCGCCCGCTCACCATGACCACCTCGAACGGTTCACGGGTCCGCTTGAGGAAGATCCAGTCCAACTGGCCGTCGAACTGATCAAGATGCACCTGGCCTGCGCCGCTGCCCCAGTCCATGGACACGACCCGCCGGTCGTCCGAGACAGCGATCCGCTCGGGCATGCCCAGGGCCTCCGGTACACCGACCGGGAAGCTCACCAGGCGGCGCGCCTCCGCCAGGGTCACCGTCTCACCCGTACGCGGCGGCGGCTGCGGGGTGGGTGATGGACCTGCCACCCGGGGTTCCGTCCGGATCAGCACTCCGCCGATGCGCAGCCACTCGACCACGGCGGCCCGCACCGGCGGGGTCAGTCCCAGCCCGAGCAGCACGGCCGCAACGACCACCGCCACGAGGCGACGGCGGCGCGCTCGCAGCCAGGCCCACGGCGTACGCCGCCGGTGTTGCGCGGGCAGCCTGTTCAGCACCCGCTCGACCAGATCGTCGGGCGGTGGATCGACGACCAGCGTCCGGCCCAGCCCGCGCAACTCCTGCTCCAGCCGGTCGAACTCAGCCATCAGGCACCTCCTGCCGCAGGGCGGACAGCGCGCGGTGCAGCCGGGACTTCACCGTCCCGGCCGGAATCCGCAACGTTGTCGCGGTCTCGGCCTCGGACAGCTCCAGCAGGTAGCGGCAGGCCACCACCTCTCGAAGCTCCGGGCGGAGTCCACCTACGCCGCGCAGCAGCTCGGCGTGCCTGGCGGAGGTCAGCGCTGCCGCCTCGGGGTCGTACCGGAGCTCGTCATCCTCGGCCAAGACAAGCTCCTCCCGCGCCGACCGTCGGCCTCGGCTCCGGAACAGGTTCCGGGTCTCGTTGCGAACGATGGCCAGCAACCAGGCCCGGAACTCACCTCCCAGTCGGAAGCCGGGCAGGCCTGCGTACGCCTTGAGGAAGGCGTCCTGGACGACGTCGTCGGCGTCCGCGCCAGCACCCCAGAGCACCGCCATGCGCCTGGCGATCTGGGCATGCCGACGGACCAGCTGACCGAAGGCGGCCGGATCACCGGATCTCGCCTGGCTGACCAGCTGGCTATCGGTGGTCTTACTGACCGCCTTAGTGCCCAACCAGTTCCCGCTCTGCGAGGTTGTATCTGAAATACCTACACCGCGGGCAACGCTCAGGTTCGCGGTCGCGACCAGGACTAGGCTGCGATCATGGCCGATGCAGGCGATCTCTACCGGCCGACCGAGGAGCACGAGGCGTTCCGAGCCGCCGTTCGGGAGGTCTGCGACGCCAAAGTGGCCCCGCTGGCGGCGGAGACCGACGAGTTCGCCGAGTTTCCCAAGGCGTCGTACGAAGCCCTGGTCGCCGGAGACTTCCACGCCCCGCACATCCCCGAGGCCTACGGCGGGGTCGGCGCGGACGCCTTGGCGACGGCGATCGTGATCGAGGAGGTGGCCCGAGCGTGCGCCTCGACGTCGCTGGTCCCGGCGGTCAACAAGCTCGCCACGATGCCGTGGCTGCTGGCCGGATCCGAAGAGCTCCGGCAGGCCTATCTGCCGCCGATCGCCAGGGGCGACGCGATGGCCTCCTACTGCCTGTCCGAGCCGGAGGCCGGATCCGACGCGGTCAGCATGAAGACCCGGGCGGTCCGCCACGGTGACGACTACGTGCTGAACGGGGTGAAACGCTGGATCACCAACGCCGGGGTGTCGCAGTTTTACACGGTCTTCGCCGTCACCGACCCGGCAGCCCGATCCAAGGGGATCAGTGCGTTCGTGGTGGAGCGGAACGATGACGGCGTGTCCTTCGGCGCCCCGGAGAAGAAGCTCGGCATCAAGGGCTCGCCGACCTGTGAGGTCTATCTCGATTCGGTACGCATCCCAGAGTCGCGGCGAATCGGCGCCGAGGGCACCGGCTTCGCCACCGCGATGCGAACCCTCGACCACACCCGGGTCACGATCGCCGCGCAGGCCGTCGGCATCGCCCAGGGGGCGCTGGACTTCGCGCTCGGCTACGTGCAGGAGCGCAAGCAGTTCGGCAAGGCGCTCGCGGAGTTCCAGGGGTTGCAGTTCATGCTCGCCGACATGGGCATGAAGCTCGAGGCGGCCCGGCAGCTGACCTACGCCGCCGCGGCCAAGTCGGAACGCGGCGACGCCGACCTCGCCTACTTCGGTGCCGCGGCGAAGTGCTTCGCGTCCGACGTCGCGATGGAGATCACCACCGACGCGGTGCAGCTGCTCGGCGGCTACGGCTACACCAAGGACTTCCCGGTGGAGCGGATGATGCGGGACGCCAAGATCACCCAGATCTACGAGGGCACCAACCAGGTGCAGCGGGTGGTGATGGCGCGTGAGCTGCTGAAGGGGAACGCCGGTCCGTGAGAAACCGCCACTGGTTGATGGGAAATCCCGCGTCACGCCGCTGAGCCGTGAAACGCGGGTAGGAAAATCGTGTCGCCAGTACTTGCGGCGCGGGCTTCAGTAGCTGGTGATGATGGCACGCCAGCTGCTTGTGGCTACAATTGATGGGTTGAATGTGGCCATAGAGGAGAAGCAATGGACATCGGCATCCGCGAGCTTCGCGACACCTTGAGCAAGCAGCTCGAACGGGTGCGGCAAGGCCATGCCATAACGGTGACCGACCACGGCAAGCCCATCGCCCGGATCGTGCCCCTCGAAGGTCAGTCCGTCTTCGAACGCTTGGTTGCGGAAGGCAAGATCACGCCGGCGACTAGCGCAAAGCGGCATGCTCCAAAGCCGATTGCAACTGGGACCATCGTCAGCGATCTGATCGCTGAGCAACGCGGTTGATCGTCTATGTGGACACGTCCGCATTCGTTCCGCTACTGATCGAGGAACCGGCATCGCCGCTCTGCGCGGAGATGTGGGAGTCCGCTGAGGGGTTGGTCTCGACACGCTTGGTGGAGATCGAGGCTGCCGCTGCCCTGCAAAAGGCGCGGCGGTTGGAGCGGATCAGCCAGTCAATTCTCGCCTCGGCTCTGCGCCTGCTCGACGGGTTCATGACAGACCTGGACCTCATTGAGATCGACCAGGACCTGGTCCGACGAGCTCGACAATGTGCCGAGTTTGCGCCACTCCGCGGCTATGACGCTGTGCACTGTGCGGCCGGTCTGCTGACGGCGACGGCTCTGCAGGCAGTGCTCGTCTCCGGGGATCGGCAGCTGCTGGCGGCCTGGCGACACTTCGGCGCCACGGTGGTCGACATCAACGAGTCGACCACCTGAGCCCTACTTCGCGTACTTCTCCAGCTGGGAGGTGTCGCCCTTCGCGATGTCGTCGAACATCGCTTGGGCTTTCTTCTTGTCCCACAGCACCGCAGACCCCGACGAGGTGCGGGCATTGGTATCCCCGATCGGTACGGTCAGGGTCAGCCCCTTCCCGCCGGCGATGCGCCGCATGGCCAGGCCGAGGCGCGCCGTCTGCAGCAGAGAGGTGTCCTGGTCGAGCGTGACAGCCGAGGTCGAGGCGTTGCACAGCGTCCAGTAGCGACGGGGGTTCAGCACGGTTGCCGGCGACGCTGCCTTCTTGGCAACTGCGGCCAGCATCTCCCGCTGTCGTTCCACCCGGCCGAGATCACCTCGCGGGTCGGCCTTGCGCATCCGTACGTAGCCGAGGGCGGTGGTCCCGTCCAGGGTCTGGCAGCCCTTGGGCAGGTTGAGATGGGAGTCGTGGTCCTTGATCGCCTTGGGCAGGCACATCTCGATTCCGCCCAGGGCGTCGATGATGGTGACGAAACCCCCGAAGCCGATCTCGACATAGCTGTCGACCCGCAGCCCGGTGTTCCGTTCCACCGTCTGCACCAGCAGCTTCGGCCCGCCCAACGCGTACGCCGCATTGATCTTCTTGGAGCCGTGCTGCGGAATCGGCAGATAGGAGTCGCGGGGCACCGAGATCAGCGCCGGCCGGCCGCTGCGCGGCAGATAGACGATCATGATCGTGTCAGTGCGGCGGCCCGCGGTGCTGCCGGTACCCAGCCGCTTGCGTTCCTCGGGCGAGAGACCCTCGCGGGAGTCGGAACCGACCAGCAGGAACGTCTGACCAGGCTGGTCGGCCGGTCGATCGCCATCGGGGGCCGCGTCCAGCCGCTTCACGTTGCTCCAGGCGTACACCGGGACGCCAACCAGCCACAGCAGCACCAGGACCAGCAGCGCAATCAGGATCGCGACGACGAGGCGCACCGGGTGCCGCTGCTTGGGTGGCCGAGCAGCGGGTCGAGCAGAGGGCGGCGGCGGAACGGTCGGACCGCCGGGAGGCGGCCCACCCGCGACCGGTTGACCGTTCGGCGGCCCGCCCGGGTAGCCGGGAGGAGGCGGCTGCTGAGCCGGCGGCGTCCGTTCGGGCGCAGGGCTGCCGTTCCACTGCGGCGGCATGACCTGGGTGCGGTCCGGCCGCTGGCCGGCTGGCCGGTCGCGGCCGTACAGCCAGTCGAGGTCCTCGTCGCGGCTGGGCGGCATAGCGCAAACCTACCCGTGAGACCGGGCCAGTTCGGCGCGCGACAGGCCAGCCCTGCGAGGTGGCATTCCTCACCGCCCCGGCCTGACAAGATGACTCTCGTGACTGCGGCCGAGACCCAGCTTGGCGACGAGCAATGGCCGGGGGTGAGCGTCGTAATGCCGGTACTGAACGAGGAGCGACATCTGGCCGCGGCGGTCGGCAAGGTGCTTGACCAGGACTACCCCGGCGAGCTCGAGCTGATTTTGTCCATTGGGCCGAGCACCGACAGGACTGTGGAGATCGCCGAGAAGTTGGCGGCGACGGACCGGCGGGTGCGCGTCGTGGACAACCCGGCTGCCCGGACGCCGCACGCCCTGAATCTGGGTATCGCCGCAGCCCGGCACCCGATCGTGGTGCGGGTGGACGGACACGGCGAGCTGACCGACGGCTATGTCCGCCGGGCGGTCGAGCTGTTGTCAGAGACCGGCGCGGCCAACGTCGGTGGCGTGATGGACGCCCGCGGTACCACGCCGTTCGAGGAGGCTGTGGCGGCGGCGTACACCACCCGGCTGGGTCTCGGCGGTTCGGCGTTCCATCTCGCCGACTCGCCGGCCGGGGAGGCCGACACCGTCTTCCTGGGCGTGTTCCGCAAGGAGGCCGTGCTCGCCGTCGGGGGCTTCGACGAGTCCATGCACCGGGCGCAGGACTGGGAACTGAACTACCGGTTGCGCCGGAGCGGCCAACGGATCTGGTTCTCACCTGATCTGCGGGTGACCTACCGGCCGCGATCAACCCTTCGAGCCCTGGCGGCACAGATGTACGAGACCGGGAAGTGGCGCCGTGAGGTGGTTCGGAGGCATCGCGAGACGATCAACGTGCGCTATCTCGCCCCGCCGCTTGCCGTGCTGGGTGTGACGGTTGGGACCGTGCTGGGGCTGTGCGGCCTGGCCGCCAGGAGCCGGTTGCTGCAGAGCGGTTTCCTGGCTCCGGCCGGCTACCTCGCCGTCGTCCTGTCCGGCGCGGTGACTGCGCCGGAGGGAACGAGTCTGGGGGCGCGGCTGCGGCTGCCTCTGGTGCTCGCCGCCACCCATATGTCGTGGGGGTTGGGTTTCCTGATCGGCCTTCGCAGCCGCGACCAGGTCGGGTCAGCTGCCGCCGGGTAGGTCGGCCTGTTCCTGGTCGGCGATCCGGGCCAGCTGCTCCGGCCGGGCCGGGCCAGCGACCACGACGGACGACCCGCCGCCCAGCAGCGGGGCGATCAGCCCGTCGCAGGTGGTGGTCCACGGGTCGTCCGGCCGGATCACGCGCCGCCGGTCGCTGGCCGTTGCCGTCACCAGGTCGGCTTGGGTGAGCTGTCGGACCTGGTCGTGCCAGGCCAGTGCCAAGCCGGACTGCGGCAGGGCGGCGTACTGGTCGGGTTGCGCCCGAACCTCGAGGGCGTAGTCGAGTACCCCGGCCGCAGCTGGATCCGGCGACGGCAGGCCGAGTGGGTGCAGCGAGCAGATCAGCACCGGCGTCCCCGGTGCGGCGGCAACGGGATCGGCCGGACCCACCACGACGACCGTCGCGAAGCTCCGCCGGCTCAGCGTCACGGTGGCGCCCACCTGCCAGCAGGCGAGCTGCCAGACCAGCGTTACCCAGTGCCCAGGGTTCCGCTCGGCCAGGGCCAGCTCCACCTCGTCGCCCGGTTCGGCGCCGAGCTCCTCGGCCAGCAGGTTGCTGGTCTTGTCGACCCAGTTGGCAACGCTGACCCCGGACAGCTCCGTCCGCTCCCCGGTCGCGACGTCGTAGTAGGTGAGCAGGGGAGAGGCTCCGCGCTCCCGGACCCACCGGTGCAGCCGGCCGCTGATCAGCTCACTCATCCCGGCAGCGATCTTACGGACGTCATTCGCCGATACTCTTAGGCGCCATGCGCTACGTACTCATCGTGGCCGGGGGGTCTGGGAAGCGGCTCTGGCCGCTCTCGCGCCAGGACATGCCCAAGCAGCTGCTGAAGATGCTGGGCGGCAAGAGCCTGCTGCGGATCGCGTACGAACGCCTCGAGGGCCTCGTACCCGACGACCGCATCCTGGTCTGCACCGGGGCTGACTATGCCGCCGCAGTGGCCGGCGAGCTCCCAGAAGTCGACCCGGCCAACATTCTGGGCGAGCCGGAGGGCCGGGACTCGCTCAACGCCGTCGCATGGCCGGCCGCTGTGCTGGTCGCCCGCGACCCCGACGCGGTGATGGCTGTGGTCACCGCCGACCAGATCATGCACCCGGTGAGTGCCTTCCAGCAGGCACTGGCCGACGGGTTCGACCTCGCCGAGAACCATGCCGAGCTGCTCGTCACCTTCGGCGTAGTGCCGACCTCGCCGCATACGGGCTACGGCTACCTTCGGCGCGGACCCGCGATACCCGGTCACCCGGACGCGTGTGTGGTGGCCGAGTTCAAGGAGAAGCCGGACGGGGCCACGGCCCAGGAGTACCTGTCCTCGGGCGAGTACTGGTGGAACTCTGGAATGTTCGTCTGGCGGGCGCAGACGCTGCTGGACCAGCTCGCCGCGCTGCAACCGGCGACCTACGCCGCGGTCACCGAACTGGCCGCAGCGCCGGAGCGGTTGCCGGAGATCTATCCCACGCTGCTGAGAATCAGCGTCGACTACGCCGTGATGGAGCCGGTCTCACAGGGCTCGGGCACGGCATCGGTTGTCGCGGTCCGGTTGCCGATCACCTGGCACGACGTCGGTGGTTTCGCGGCGCTGAGCGAGCAGCTGCCGCGGGACGAGGCGGGCAACGCGTGGCACGGGCCCAGCGTGCTGGTGGACGCCAAGGACAATCTGGTGATCAACAACGCGGAGGACGGCCGGCTCGTCGCGGTGGTCGGGCTGAGCGACACGGTAATCGTGCAGACGCCGCAGATCACCCTGGTGTGCCCCATCAACGAGGCGGAGCGGATCAAGGAGCTGGTCGCGGAGGTGACCAATCGGCTCGGCCACCGGTACGCGTAGCTAGGCGCCGCCGGGCTCCGGGGAGTTCTGGTAGGGGTACTTCGCCATGAAGTCCTTGATCGCCTGCCCGCTGACCTTGGTGCACCCCTGGCGGACGCTGAGCTGCTTGGTCGAGTCACCGGGATCGTTCGGGTCGGCGGTCCAGCGGGCCAGCACCACATTCTTGCCCGCCGGAAACGGTCCGCCGTCGGCGTCGGCCCATGGCGCCGCGATGAACTTGTCCGCCGGGTTGTAGTCGTCGCTGGCGAAGGTCTTGGCGACCCGCTGCAGCGCCTTCACCTCACCGCCCGGAGCCCCGTCGCGGTACCACGCGATGGTGTAGCCGTGCTCGAGGTTGTGCACCAGTATCTCCACGGGAGGCCGGTCGGCCATGGTGTAGAACCGCTTGGTGAACGGCGCCGGCGTGGGGTAGTGCTGACCGGAGGCGGGCGGGGACTCGGCGTACGTCACTTTCGTCCCCTCGGCGACATGGTCCTGGTTGCCTGACGCCGGATCCTCGGTCACCGCGTCACAGCCGGCCGCCGCCACCGTGGCGCCGATGGAGGAGAGTGATGCGTTCCGGGCCCGGTAGTCGTCGACGAACAGATAGACCGGATACGCGAGCAGCGCGACCGCCAATACCAGACAGATGACCAGCAGCCGGATGGACCGGTTGCGCTGCTCCTTCTTCCGCGCTGCCTCGAACGAGGCGAGCTTGTCGCGGCGGCTGGTCCCGGGCGCGCCCTTACCCTTGGGCGTTGAGGGGCTGGTCTTGACGGCCACCGGAGAACTCCTTGGGCTGAGGGGCGGGAGGGCGCGAGGGAGTCTATCTCGGCCGGCTGAGAGCAACGGTCCTCGCCAGATCCACATCGAGCAGCGCCCGTAGCATTTCGGCGACGGGTCCGTCGGCTCCGATCTCCTCGATCACCGCCTCGGTCCGCTCGCCTCCGTCAAGGAGAACCAGGCGCTCGTACGCCGCCCAGTGCCCCGTCACGGCCAACACGGCCGCCAGCACCGACTCGCGGCTGCCGTAGCAGAACAGGTCTGCCTGGACCGGGCGGACCAGGTCCGCTGCACTGCCGGCTGGGTCACCGACCAGGTCGCCGAGGCCGCGGACGACTGCAAGGGGGCGCCCACGGAGCTTGCCCTTGGCCAGGTCCGCCGCAGCCGCCAGCTCGTCCGGGAATGCAGTGGCCGTCACCTCCAGCCGGTTGCCGTACCCGTCCAGCTCGCCCGCGTACCGCCGGATCACCCGGACGCCCGCTGAACCAATGGCATGGTCCGTCTGGCCTTCCCGCCACGGCCGGCCGGCCGTGTCCGAGATGACGACGCCGAGCCGGCGGCCGGTGCAGCGCTGCAGTTCTGCCCGAAGCCGGGCGGCGGTCGCGTCGGCGTCCTCCGGAAGTCGCAGGATGGTGCCGGCCGCGACGTTGGAGCGATCGACTCCCGCGGCGGCCAGCACGAGGCCGGTTCGGGTCCGCACGATCCGGGTCGGCCCACGGCGGGCCACCGTGCGCGCGGTCTCGGCCGCGATCACTTCGTCCCGGGCGTCCTCCGGCGCGGCCCGGTTCTCGGCCTTGCTGGCGATCTTCGAGGTGACGACCAAGATGTCGCCGTCGGCCAGCGGTCCCGCCGGGTCGCGCTGCACGGCGGCGATCAGCACGCCCGGTAGGTCGGATTCAGGTGTGATCTCCCCGATGCCGCTCGGAGCGAAGATGCTGATCACGCGGTGCCGGACTTGACTGCGTAGTGGAGAAACGCCGCGGTCGCCTCGGGGTCGCTCATGATCAGGTCGGTGACCACCGGGGTGAGGCCGCCGGCGCGCACCCGGTCCGATTTGTCGGCGTCCGCGACGTCCATGGCCCAGACGTCCAGCACCCCACCGGCCGAGCGGGCACCGTAGTGCAGACCGACGGCAGCGGCGTCGACCGCGACCCCGATCGCGGGCAGCAGCCGGTGAGCCATGCCGAGCACCGGCGAGCCGCCCAGGATCCCGGCGAAGCCCACCACCGGAGCGCTCGCGGCTGCCAGCTCGGCGCGCAGTCCCGGCACCGCAAGGATCGGTCCGATCGAGACCACCGGGTTGCTCGGCGCGACCAGGATCAGGTCGGCCGATCGCAGGGCTTCGGCGACCCCCGGCGCAGGGCTCGCGGACTCGATGCCGACGACCGTGACCC
>JBKPNA010000083.1:0-4953 GCA_046765695.1 Actinomycetota bacterium
GTCCGGCTGGCCCACCGGCTGCGCGAGCAGCACCTGCGTTCCGGCGACTCTCTGCTGATCGACCGGCGGGTCCACTTCGCCTACGAGCGCATCCCCAAGCTGGACGTCGAGGAGCTGGTGCTGGAGGAGGTGCCCGACATCGACTACTCGGTGATCGGCGGTCTGAGCACCCAGATCGAGGCCATCCGGGACGCCGTCGAGCTGCCGTTCCTGCACAAGGAGCTGTTCGACGAGCACCAGCTCAAGGCTCCCAAGGGCATCCTGCTCTACGGACCTCCCGGTTGTGGCAAGACGCTGATCGCCAAGGCGGTGGCCAACTCACTCGCCAAGAAGGTATCCGAGCGGACTGGTGAGGAGGGCCGGAGCTTCTTCCTCAACATCAAGGGGCCCGAGCTGCTGAACAAGTACGTCGGCGAGACCGAGCGGCACATCCGGCTGGTCTTCCAGCGAGCGCGGGACAAGGCCAGCGACGGCATGCCGGTGATCGTGTTCTTCGACGAGATGGACTCGCTGTTCCGCACCCGCGGCTCGGGGGTCAGCTCGGACGTGGAGAACACCATCGTGCCCCAGCTGCTGAGCGAGATCGACGGCGTCGAGGGCCTGGACAACGTGATCATCATCGGCGCGTCCAACCGGGAGGACATGATCGACCCGGCGATCCTGCGGCCGGGCCGGCTGGATGTCAAGATTAAGATCGAGCGGCCGGACGCCGAGGCGGCACGGGAGATCTTCAGCAAGTACCTGACCGCGACCTTGCCGCTGCATCCGGAGGACCTGGCCGAGTTCCGCAGCGACCGCGAGGCCTGCATCCAGGCCATGATCGACCGCACGGTGTCGCGGATGTACGACGAGTCGGAGGAGAACCAGTTCCTCGAGGTCACCTACGCCGGGGGCGACAAGGAGGTGCTGTACTTCAAGGACTTCAACTCCGGCGCGATGATCCAGAACATCGTCGACCGGGCCAAGAAGATGGCGATCAAGGACCTGCTGGACACGGGCATCCGCGGCCTGCGGATCGGCCATCTGCTGCAGGCCTGCCTGGACGAGTTCGCCGAGAATGAGGATCTGCCCAACACCACCAACCCCGACGACTGGGCGAAGATCTCAGGCAAGAAGGGCGAGCGGATCGTCTTCATCCGGACCTTGATCAGCTCCAAGCAGGGCACCCAGCCGGGCCGCTCCATCGACACCGTCTCCAACACCGGCCAGTACCTGTAGCGCGACGTCTCTGGCGCAACCTCGGGTGGCGGCTGAATCGGCCGCTCTCCTGCACGTTTCTCCGCACAGGGCCGCATCTGGATGCGGATTTGGGCGTTTCCGCCGTCCTTTCTCCGCACAAAGCCACATCCGGCCGCTCGGCCCTAGTCCTAGCCCAGCAGGATCTCTCAGCGTGCCTCGACGGCGCGCCGGGCAGTAGCGAGCCGTACGGCCAGCCGCCAGCCGAGCAGCAACACCGCGAGCGCCACGCCGGCAACGACGATGAACGACGGCTGGACCCCGCCGCCGGTCACCCACCGCAACACCATCCCTCCCGCGACCGTGCCGAGCCACACCCAGACCCCGGAAGTCAGCGCGGCAGGTCGGCGCCAGGTCCGGCCGAGCAGGGTGCCGACCGCTCCGCCGGCCAGGAAGGGCAGGGCAACGCCGATGACGCCCGGGAGGCTCAGGTCCTCGGCATGGCTCATCCGCCCGACGGCGGCGAAGGCGAGGATCGCCACGCCGTCGGCCGCGATTGCCGGCCCAACCCGCATGGCGGCCAGATTACGCTGAGGCCATGTCGAGCAGCGCCGAACCGGCTCCTTCGGCACCGCCCGAGGGCGAGGTCACCCCGCCGCGCCGCCGCACGCACGTGTTCGGCATCGAGACCGAGTACGGCATCAGCGCCCTGGCGCCGGGATCGCCGGCGCTGGCCGGAGCCGTCACTGTCGGCTACATCGAGGACGATCTGCATCCCATGCAGTTGTCCAACCACGTCGTCAAGGCGTACGGCACCTCGACGGCCGGGCAGCCTGCCGGCTGGGACTACGAGACCGAGACGCCGTTGCGGGACATCCGCGGTTACGAGATCTCCCGCTCCGCAGCGCATCCCGATCAGCTGACGGACAGCGACCTGGGCATGGCCAACGTGATCCTGACGAACGGCGCCCGGCTGTACGTGGACCACGCCCATCCCGAGTATTCCGGTCCGGAGGTGACGTCTGCGCTGGATGCGGTGCGCTACGACAAGGCGGGCGACGCGGTGATGGCCATCGCAGGACAACGGGCGACCCAGTCGCTGGGCCGCTCGGTGCGGCTGTACAAGAACAACACCGACGGCAAGGGCGCCTCGTACGGCACCCACGAGAACTACCTGCTGCAGCGCAGCACGCCGTTCGACCGCATCGTCACCCAGTTCACCGCCTACCTGGTCACCCGCCAAGTGATCACCGGCGCCGGGCGGGTCGGCATCGGCCAAACCAGCCAGCAACCGGGCTTCCAGATCAGCCAGCGCGCGGACTTCTTCGAGGCCGAGGTCGGCCTGGAGACCACCCTGAACCGTCCCATCATCAACACCCGGGACGAGCCGCACGCCGACGCCAGCCGGCACCGCCGGCTGCACGTGATCACCGGTGACGCGAACCTGTCGGAGATCGCCACCTATCTCAAGGTGGGTGCGGCGGCCTGGGTGCTTCGGGTGATCGAGGCCGGAGAGCTGAGCAGCGACCTGCGGCTGGAGGGTCCGGTGTCTGCCATGAGGGCGGTCAGTCATGACCTGACCTGCCGGGAGACCATCGCCCTGCAGGAGGGTCGGGCGCTCAGTCCGGTCGACGTGCAGGAGATCTACCTCGACGCGTGCCGATCACATTACGAGCGGGTGGCCGGGGACCTGACGGAGGCGGCCCGGATCGAGGCGAAGGACATCTTCAGCCGTTGGCAGGACTGCCTGGACGGGCTCCGCAGCGATGTCTTCAGCCTGGCCGACCAGCTGGACTGGGTCGCGAAGCTCAAGCTGATGGAGTCCTACCGGGAGCGGGACGGGCTCAGCTGGGCGGCGCCGAAGCTCGCCCTGATCGACCTGCAGTACGCCGACGTCGACCCACGCCGCAGCCTCTACCGGGCCTTGCTGGCCAAGGGGAAGATGCGGCGGCTGGTCACCGACGACGAGGTCGAGCGGGCTCGGACCCACCCGCCGGAGGACACCCGGGCGTACTTCCGCGGCAAGGTGATGGAGAAGTTCGGGGCCAGCGTCGTGGCGGCCTCCTGGGACTCGGTGATCTTCGACGTGCCGGACCGGCCCGCGCTGCAGCGGATCCCGCTGCTCGACCCGCTGCGCGGCACCAAGGAGCAGGTCGGCCAGCTGATCGCAGACTGCGGCACCGTCACCGACCTTTTTGCGGCGCTAGGCCGCTGATCCCTCAAAAAGCTACGGGGGTTGCCGCACCAGCACGCCAGGCCTTAGGTTGGTGCCCGCTGCGACCCAATGGCCGGGGGGGTGTCCGGCCTCGTCAGGGGAGGGACTATGCAGAAACCTCGACTGCGCCGCCGACAGCCCCGACAACACGCTGAACTACGCGAACATCGTGCTGGCCGCGTACCCGAAGTCGCTGGCCGAGCTCAACGGCGAGCTCAACTGGGACGGCACCCCGAACGTGCCGTACGTGGTGCGCGACTGCCAAGGCACCGTCTGCGCGTACTACCAGTACCTGCAGGGCACGTCCATGGCAGCACCGCATGCGGTGGGCGTGGCGGCCCTGGTGGTCAGCCGGCTGGGCAAGCCGGACAAGTTCCACGCCGGCAAGCGGCTGGACGTCCAGCGCACCCGGAGTGTGCTGTACCGGACGGCTACCGACGAGCCGTGCCCGCAGCCGCGTACCTACCACTACACGCGGATCCGGCCTACTGGTGAGGTGGTGGAGTCCGACGCCTACTGCGCCGGCCCGCCGGAGAAGAACGGCTTCTACGGCCGTGGCATCGTCAATGCCTACCTGGCTGCCGGAGGATCGAGGAGCTAGCGGGTTCTGGGGGCGCGGGCGTCGCGATGTGGCGATGCCCGCGCCCCTCGCCTCCCCGTTCTGTCGGTCAAGCTAGCTAGGCTAGGGGCTCGCACGGAACAGGAGTTCTTATGGCTGAGTCAGAGCAGAGCCACCGCAAGACGCGGCGTACCGAGGAGCGGGAGGTCGAGGAGCTCACGCCTGCCGACAGCGCGCACAAAGCGGAGCTGGACTCCGAGGTGGACTCTCTCCTCGACGAAATCGACGACGTGCTGGAGGTCAACGCCGAGGAGTTCGTCCGCTCCTTCGTGCAGAAGGGCGGGCAGTGACGGACCGCCTCCAGATCGGTGAGCTGACGCCGGACTATCTCCGGATTGGTTCCTCGTCCTTTCTCGACTTCGCCAGCCGGGTCGCGCCCAACCTGCTGCCGTCTGCCCGCGCAGGCGAGGTCGCTGCAGGCGCCCTGGCACCTCACGGCACCACGATCGTGGCGGCGACCTTCCCGGGCGGCGTGGTGGTCGCCGGCGACCGGCGAGCCACGATGGGCAACGTGATCGCCCAGCGCGACATCGAGAAGGTGTTCCCGGCCGACGAGTTCTCCATCATCGGGATCGCCGGGGCGGCCGGGATCGCCGTCGAGCTGGTCGGCCTGTTCCAGGTCGAGCTCGAGCACTACGAGAAGCTGGAGGGCGCCCCACTGTCGCTGGTGGGCAAGGCGAACCGGCTGGCCACCATGATCCGGCTCAACCTGGGGATGGCCCTGCAGGGCCTGGTCGTGATTCCGCTGTTCGCCGGCTGGGACGCGGCAACCGAGCAGGGTCGGATCTTCTCCTATGACGCCACAGGCGGCCGCTACGAGGAGCACGCCTTCTTCTCCGTCGGGTCGGGCTCAACCTTCGCCCGGGGTTCGCTGAAGAAGCTGTACCGCGACGACTTCGAGGCCAACGAGGCCACGATGGCTGTCATCCAGGCGCTCTACGAC
>JBKPNA010000084.1:0-7662 GCA_046765695.1 Actinomycetota bacterium
CCTTTGACGTTCTCCAATGCGCTGTCTCCGGTGCAGGCCGCCGTCGTGACGGAGACCGTACGGCTGGTGCGCTCGGCGGAGGGTGACGAGCGACGCGAGAGGCTGCTGTACGGTGCGTGCCGGCTTCGTGACCGGCTCGCCACGCATGGCGTTTCATGCCTCGGGCAACCATCGGCGATCGTTCCCGTGCCTCTGGGTTCGGAGGTTCTGGCGCGCGTTGCGGCAGGGCTGCTCTTCCGGCGCGGGATCATGGCGAACCTGGCGGAATTTCCAGCCGTCGCGTCGGGAACCGCGCGCTTTCGTATGCAGGTGATGGCGAACCACACAGACGATGAGATCGACCACGCAGCGGACGTCGTCGCGAAGGTGATCCAGGACGCTGGCGAGCTGGTAGCGGAAGCTGAGATGGGTGATGTGCCGTGATGGATGCGCTCGGACATCTCACCAGCGCCCAGCGCGACCGGCTCATGGCTCTGTCGGACGAGGTGATGGCCAGCTCTGGCACGGTGGTCATCGAGGAAGGCACGCCGACACCTGGCGTGGTCATCGTGCTCGACGGCACGGTCAGGATCGAGAAGGACTACCTCGGGGCACGCGTGCCGCTCGATGAGCTGGAAGCCGGTGAACTGCTCGGGGAGATTTCCTACCTGTTGAACTCGCCAGCGACCGCGTCGGTGGTGGCCGAGGGCGACGTCCGGCTTGCCGTTCTCCGAAGGGAGCTGCTGGACGATCTGGTACGCACGGATTCAGCACTCGCGAGCAACCTCTTCCGCTCCTGGGCGGAGGTTCTCGCGACCAGGCTGGATCGGCGGACAGGTGACGTCGTTGGCATGCACTGGTCGTGGGGCTGAGACTGCTCACCGACACTCTCTGGCGTACGGGCAACCAACCGGGACCTTGCCGCCGGCCCAGTTAGCCGCCGCCATGACGGCCGGTCGCCGACATGGTCTGCTCGTGATGAAGAACCGGTGAGCGTCGCGCTTGTTAGTGCGTCACCCGCCCCTGGCGTCAACGGCGAGTTCCTGCGCGAGCCCGATGAGCAGACCTTCCGGCCCACGGATGTAGCAGAGCCGATACACATCCTCGTACTGCACCACTTCGGTGCTCACGAGCTCGGCGCCATGCTCCCGCACCCGGGCGAGGGTCTCGTCGAGGTCGTCGACAGCGAACATCACGCGGAGGTACCCGAGCGCGTTCACCGGCGCGGTGCGATGGTCGGCCACGACGTCCGGCTCGAGGAACCGCGAGAGCTCGAGCCGGCCCTGCCCGTCGGGCGTGTGCATCATCGCGATCTCGACGCGCTGGTCACCGAGCCCAGTGACGCGCCCCGCCCACTCTCCCTCGACCACCGCCCGCCCCTCGAGCTCGAGGCCGAGCGCGCTGAAGAAGTCGATCGCCGTCGCGAGATCTTCGACGACAATGCCCATGTTGTCGAACTTGACCGACATGCGGCCAACCTAGTGGAGCGCCGCCTACACGCTCTACCACCTCCACCAGCCGTGGAGCATGCCCGCCAGGGCGGCGGGACTAAGAGTGACGGCCGTTGATCTGGACTCGGATGTTGCGGGTTCGCAGGTCAAGCGGCTTTGGGTGTCAGTGTGACAACGAGATCGGCGCCGAGGGCGGCGGCGAGACGTTCGAGGACGCCGATGGTAGGTACGGTTCCACCGGCTTCGAGTCGGGATACGGCGGACTGGGTCATGCCAGCTCGGTGGGCGAGCTCGGTTTGAGACATGCCGAACTCGAGCCGGCGGGCGCGCACGGCCTGGCCGAGTTCGTAGGCACGCTTGGCCGCCTCGTAGCCGGCATGCACGGCTTCGCCGTCTCGGCCGCGGCGCCGGTCCCAACGGGCATGCTCACTCATCACTGACCTCCCTGTTGTAGGTGATTTCGGCGTGACCATGGCCGGCTTCACAGTCCTTCTGAGCGATGAACGCTCGCTCGACTTCGGCCACCTCGGATCGTTGGGTCTTGTAGAACATCGTCAGCAGGATCACCCGTCTGCCTGGGGCGAGCCAGTACGTGATCCGCACCTGCTGGCGCTGTAGGTGAAACCGAAGTTCGCGGACCTTACCCACAAGGTGGCGCGAGTACGGCTCGCCGAGCGTCTCAGCGTTGTCGGCCACCAGGTCGGCGTAGAACTCAGCCCGCCCGTAGTCATGATCGGATAGTGAGTCCAGCCACTCGCGTACCTCCGCTTCGATCTCGACGACGTACCGAGACATTCATTGAATGCTATATACATTCAACGCTATAAGCAACGGTCCTGCTGAGTCAGGACGGGTAAGGCGCGCGACACGCTGAGCATCCCCCACACTTGATCATGTTGTTCGTCGAGATCACGATTCCTTTCGCGGGTGGTGCCGAAGCCACCTGCGGAGCCAGAACGCGGCACCGATGGTGAGTATCAGAATGAGCACGCCGGTGTCGCCGGCAAGGTACTCGTTGACCAACACCGGTGAACTGGTGATAGTCAGTCCTGCTAGTGCTGCCGCGGATGCGTTGTGTACGCCGTGCGCCATCGCAGCAGGCCAGATGCTTCCGGTGGCGATGCGGAGGTCGCCGTAGACGAATCCCGCAGCGACGATCGTGCCGACGAACAGCGGCAGAATGATCAACAGGTTGCCGTCGGGGTGATACAGCGAAGTGAGCAGGATCAGCGGCAGATGCCACGCGGCGTGCACGAGCCCCGTGATCGCCAACGCTCTGTTCCGGCCCAGCTGCAGTAGGTGTGGTAGCAGGTACCCGCGCCACGCGAGTTCCTCGGGGAGCGCGGCGTCGAGGATTGTCACGATCGTGTTGACCGTGAAGGTCAACACTGTGTTGAGGGGGCTGGCTGGGGTCACGAAGGAGGCGAATGGGGTGGCCCAGGTCGCTGCGGTGGCGAGCAGGCCTATCAGGAGGGTTCCGATGATCGCGATCGGCCAGAGGCGTAATCCCAGCGGATGTAGCCCGAGGCTGGCTCGCCCCTCTCTCGTCCAGCCGTCATCGGTGACCAGGAACATCATGATCAGGAGGGCGATCAGCGGAGTGGACGCCCAGATGATGTACCCGACCGCTTGGGGAGGATCGAGAGCTCTGATCACCAGGCCCGCCGCTAGGGCGAGCGTGAGCAGCATCACACTGAAGATGGCGGCTTTGCGCGCCTCGGACAAACGGCGAGACTTTGTCGGCGCTGGCCGGGTTGACGGAATCATCGCGGCCGCCGGTGGCGGGACGGGTAGCGGGTCATACGCCAAAACGTGCTCTCCCGACAGCCGCCACGACATCGGGGGAACACCCTGAAGCTTCGATTTGTGGTTACCTCGCCGACCTGAGACGGCGCGGTTTTGGGAGTCGGTCCGCTCCCGGCACACTCGGCAGCGGCCCGGGTGTTCAGCCCTTCATAGATTCGGATCGCTCGACGAGACGCGCAACCTCGGCGCGTGAGGAGACATCCAGCTTGTGGAACAGGTTGCGTAGGTGCGTCTCGACCGTCTTGGGGCTCAGGAAGAGCGCCTCGGCGATCTCTGGATTGGTTCTCCGGTCCACGACAAGTCGAGCAATCTCCAGCTCACGAGATGTCAATGACTGAACACCGGACCTGTGGGGGTCCCCGGGCTTGGTGCGCCGATGGATGCGTTGGCCGAGCCGTCGCAGTTCGAACTCAACAGCGGCTCGGTATCTGAGGGCGCCGCAGTCCTGGAGCTGCTCAGCGGCCTGCCGCAGTTGGGCGACAGCGCGTTCGGATTCGCCAGCCTGGGCGAGTGCCCGGCCGGCGAGGGTACGCGACAACGCGGCGTCCACGGGCATCCCGACCTCGTTGGCGGTAGCCGCGGAGGCAAGCGCGTGCTGAGCGGCCACCTCGGGATCTCCAGCCGCAAGCGCGACTGCCGCCAGGGCGCGGTCTGCCATCGAACGGGCCACCCGGAGCGGCAATCGCGCGGCGAGCGTCTCGGTGAGCGAGGCGGCCCGTGCGGCTTCCCTTTGCTGGCCGACCGCGAGCCGGCATCGGGTCAGCAGCTCCAAGGACCTGGCCCGCCACACTCCGGGGATGAGCGGCAGCTCCTCGCCGCCCGACGATCGAAGGAGGACGTCCACAGCGAGACCTGGGTCTCCGGTCTCGAGGAGGGCTGTGGCCATCGCCACACCGGCCGCGGTGACCAGGCTTTGGTCCAGCCCCTCGGTCAGCTCGACCGCCTCCTGTGCCGTGCTGAGTGCCAGGTCGATGTTCCCAGCTGCCGCCGCCGTCAACGACCGGTTGAGCAGGTCTCCTACCAGGGCTTGGACGTTCCCGGACAGTCGTGCGCCGTCGACAGCGTTGTCGAGCAGCTCGGCTGCCTCGGCGAGCTGCCCGCGAAGCAACTTGACCTGACCGAGGATCGAGTAGGCCAGTGGGACGAGTTCGCTCTGCCCGGTCGCCAAACCAACGGTGATCGCTCGATCGGCGTGAGCCTCGGCCTCCGAATAGCAGTCCAGGTAGAGCTCGGCGCCAGCGAGGTGGACGGCCGTGTCAAGGTGCGGAGCGAGCTCGTGATCAGACAGATCTGCCAGCATGGTGGCTGCTTCCCGGCGGCGGGCCTCGGCCACGGTGATGGCCCCATCAGCCGCACAGGCAAACGCGTGCACCGCGGTGGCGGCCGCCACCAACGGCTGGTCGCCGACCCTGTGTGCTGTGGTCACCGCCCGATCAGCCCATTCACACATCCGCCCGTAGTCCATCAGGGCGAAGCCGTCCATCGCGAGTGCGATCATCAGCTCCGCAGCTGCCGGCGACGTCTGGTCCGAAAGGCTCTCCATCATGCGAACGAGCCGGGCGTGGGCCTGCTCATGGTGGCCGAGCAGGTGCTCGACGCCGGCGCATGCCGTGGTGAGCCGGACTCGCAGCGCAATCGCCTCCGGCGGCACCATGTCGAAGCTCTTGAGCAATGCGGAGTGGCCCTGGGCGAACTGCCCGGTCGCGGCCAATGCTCTCGCGCGAGCAAGCAGGAGCTCCACCCGTGACTTCGCGGGAGCTGTCTCCGGCAGCAGCCTCAGCGCGTCGCCGAACCAGACGGCTGCGGTCGCGGGTGCCCGCTGCGCAGCTGTCTCCCCGGCCTCGCGAAGAACTGCGACCGCAGCCATGTCGCCCTGCCGTCCGGCGAGCGCGACGTGGGAAGCGCGTTCTGCCGCCGACGCGCCCTGTGCTTCGAGCCCAGCGGCGCAGCGTTCGTGCGCCCCCAAACTCCAAGCTGCGGGCGTCGACCTCTCGACTGCTCGTCTGACCAGGGGGTGCCGGAATCGAAACCGGCGGGGCACGTCGGTCTGGCGGATCAGGTCAAGCCTCAGCAGCTCATCCATGGCATCGAGCGCCAATGCCTCGGAGGTGTCCGCGGCCGCTGCCGCGAGCTCCGGTCGAAACGGATCACCCGCCACAGCCGCTCCTTGCAGGATCAGGCGAGCTGCATCCGACAGCAGAGCGAACTCCTCAGCCAATGCACCAGCAACGGCAGCCGGCACCTCCAAGCCTGGCAATGACGAGCGGGCCGGGCCGGTCGCGGTGGCTCTGCCCAGCGACCGTGCGAGCTGCTCGAGGTAGAAGGGATTGCCACCACTTTCGGAATAGAGCTCGCCGAAGACAACATCGTCCACTGTGTCGGCGAGCAGGTCTCGAACCTGCTCACGCGTCAGCGGGCGAAGAGGGAGACGCTGAAGTGCCCCCAGCCGATGCCCTCGGTCGAGCGCATTCGACAGTCGATCTGGCGCCTGACGTGGCCGAACCGCCAGCGCGGTGAGCACGGCCGCGTCCGGTGGCCGACGGAGGAGCGTACCCAACAGCTCGACAGATGCCGGATCAGCCCAGTGGACGTCGTCCAGCACGAGGACCAGCGGCTTGGTGGCGGTGAGCCGTTCCAGTAACTCCCGTACCGCGCGGTAGGTCCGGTACCGCGTCTGCGGAATGACGGCTGCAGGCACGGACGCTCGCGGAGCAACGGCGGGAAACATTGTGGCAAGCTCGCTGAGGACGTCAGCATCAAGCGCCTCGAGGCGGCGCGGTTCCAGGGCTGCGAGGTACTCGTCGAGGGCATCGATGAAGACCCAGAACGGTAGATCGGCTTCCAGCTCCGATGCCGAGCCCGACAGTACGAGGTATCCGAGCTCGTCAGCACGAGTGGCCAGCTCAGCGAGCAGGCGGGTCTTGCCGATACCGGGTTCCCCGGCCACCTCGATCGCCGCCGGACTACCGCGACCCAGCTCGCCAAGCGTGCGATCAATCGCGCGCACTTCCTCCGCGCGCCCAATGAGAGTGTTCGGCAGCCGAGTCACCTCCTTGGAACGTCCTCCAATATCTCAGGGTGTTGCCCCGATGTCATCGCAGCTGCCGGTCGGCAGGTTGGACCCATGGCCAGCTACCTGCTCCACCACCGCCATGAGGCGCGCGAGTGCGGCGTGGTGTTTGCCGCTTTCAAAGGCCATGAGAGCCCGCTGCGCCGTCAGGGCACGCTCGCGTCGTGCCGTTCCGGCGGTCACGAGATCTGGTGGACAGTGGAAGCCGACTCCGTGAGTGGCGCCCTCGCGTTGCTCCCCTACTACGTGGCCCAGCGGACGATCGCAACACAGGTAAGCACCGTCGATATCCCATGAGGCCGTGCAACCAGAAGCAGAACGATGCCAACTGAGACCGTCCGGGGTGGCCCGTTCAACGAAGCCGACACCACATGGCGGCTGCCGCTGCCGCTTCGACGCGCGCTGCTGCTCACGCCACCGCTCGCGCTGGCAGTCCTCGAGATTTTCCACCCGCAGCCGGACGTCAACGTCCAAGCCCTGCTGGACGCCGCGACCTGGTTCGCCTGGTTCCACGTCAATCAACTCGTGCTCACCGGGCTGGTTGCCCTGTCCGTGCTACTGCTTGCCGCCGACTACGGCCGTGCGAACGCATGGACTACCCGAGTGGGAGTCGGCGCTTTCCTGATCTTCTTCGGCGCGTACGACACCCTTGCCGGAATCGGCACGGGGCTGGCCATGCACACCGCGCGGAAGCTGCCGGCCGCACAGCAAGAGGGGGTCTTCGCCGTGGTCAAGGACTGGCCCGGCGTGGGACCGGTCTTCGCACTCAGCATCGTGGGAACTCTCGGGTGGGTCGTGGCCGTCGGCGCTCTCGCGCTGGCAGCTCGCCGCCTGGGAGCTTCGCGGCCTGAGTGGATCGCGCTTGGGCTGGCCGCCGTGTTCCTGATGGGTGGGCACCCCTTCCCTCAGGGGACCCTCGCATTCGGCTCTCTCTTCGTTGCCGTGGCCTGCCATGAATGGGCATCGGTCTTACATCACAGCGACAGCAACGCCGAAAGGAGACTTCAGTGAGGGAGCGATGCAGACAGTTACGGACTTCAGCGAGCGGACTCCTGGACTCCTGGGGCGTAGCGCTGCGCCAGCGCACGCCATGGCGGGAGCTCACCCCTCGCCAGCGGCAGGCGATGATCGTCAGGGGCGCACTCCAGGTCGGACTCCTCGCGGCCGCGCTGAACGACCTCCGCAGGCGGCCCGCCAGCCAGATAAGAGGGCCGAAGCCGCTCTGGCTAGCCATCTCCTTCGCCAACTATCTGGGGGCCGGCCCGATCGCCTACTTTCTGCTCGGCCGCCGACGGCCGGTGGCCCAGCACTGACCTCCACCTGCACGACATCTCACAGAAGGGCAGAGAATATGAC
>JBKPNA010000085.1:0-2794 GCA_046765695.1 Actinomycetota bacterium
GACCGGCAGGAAAGGACGAGCGCACGTATCCGTCCATCCCGGGCGGGATCTCCACATACGGCGAGGGGAAGGTGAAGTCGATCGCCTCCCACGCGTCCGGCTGCTCGGGCCGCGAGCCTGGCCGGGCCTCCTCCCACGGAACCGCCAGAGCTGCCGGGTCCAGCTCGGCCCGTTCGACCTCGACCATACTGACCCCGGTGACCACCAGCGTGGTCTGCGGCCGCACGACATGGAAGTAGGCCTTGGTGTTGCCGTAGAGGTCGGTGTGCCGGAACAGGTCCGCGGGTTCGGGTTCGATCACGATCTCGTGGGCCAGGCAGGTCTGCCAGGGCAGGTCGCGTGGCCGGAGGTGGAACTGGCCGTAGCTGCCCGTCACCTCGGCGTCGTAGGTGTACGTCGTGGTGTGCTGAATCCGGTAGCTCGTCATCGCTCCACCCGGTACAGCGGTTGCTGCGGTGGCGGGGCCTGCAGGTACTGGTCCCGAATCGCCTCGGAAAGCGACCGGAGCTGTGCTTGCAGGCCGCTGAGGAAGTCGTCGAGCGCCGGTCGCCAATCACCGGCGGTCTCCACGAGCGAAGCCAGGTCGGCGATCCGGACCCGCTCCACCAGGCTGTCCAGCAACCTCATCGGCCGAGCTGTCGGCGAGGTGTTGGGCACCGCGCGGAGGTCGGCCTGGACCCGCCGCAGCTGGTAGGCCACCGAGCGCGGGTTGGACCCGTCGGTGACCAGCAGCGCGGCGACTGCCTCCACACCTGCCATGCCCTGGAAGCGTCGCCGGAAGGTGACGATGGACTCGGCAGCGGTGAGCACAGCCTCGATGATCAGCCAGTCCACCTCGGGCGTACGCCGCCGGGCGAGCGTCACCTGGAGCAGGGCGATCACCTGCAGCGCCCGCTCCAGGCCGCGGCCGGAGTCCAGCATGTACCAGCCCGGATCCCGGATCATGTTCTCGCTCGCGATGCCGCACAGCGCCAGCAGCCCCGACAGCACCCGCTCACTGACATCGGCCAGCTGCAGCCCCTGGTCGTACGGATTGGCAGCGAGCGCGGCCAGCGCCCGGTCGATGTCGGCGAGCACGATCCAGACGTCCTCCGACAACTGGTCGCGTACGGCCTGGGCGGCGAGCGACAACGCCCCGATCGACTGGGCCGCAGTCCCGGAGCGGTGCCGGTCCAGCAGCATTGCCCGAAGCTCGGGCATCATCTCCACACCCGTACTCAGGAACCCCGGGTAGGTGGTGCTGACGTGAGTGATCGCCTCCAGCAGCACTCGCAGCGGGCGACCCGGTTCGGTGTCGGAGCCGGTCTCGATGGCCACGTTGCGGGTGGCGAGGATCAGCCGCAGCAGATCCTCCGCCCGCTCGGCATACCGGCCGAACCAGAACAGGTCGCTGAGCACCCGGGGCACCATCGCCGATGACGGTGAGCTCGCGATGGTGAGCATCGCGTGATCCGGGTCAACGCCACGCGGAGCGACCAACCGGTTTGCCACGACCGGCTCCCGAGCGACCACCCAGACGTCCTTGGCCAGCCCGCCGTCCGGGTCGGTGACGAGCGGCCCGCGCCGGTGCTGCCGGTCGTCGGTCACCCGGGCGAGTCCGCCGAGCATGGCCGTGTACGACGAGCCGCTGCGCACCGCGAACGCGCGCAGCACCAGATTGCGGCGAACCAGATTGTCCTGCTCACTGGTCGGCGCGGACGACAGGTGCAGCACCTCCTGACCGACGAAGCGGTGCGGCGTCGCCCTCAGCTGGGCCACCACCCGCTCGCGTTGCTCGGCGGTCAACGCAGACCCCAGCACGCTGCGGCCGTGCCCGCGGCTGATCGGCCTGACCACCAGCGACTCGAGATTGGCCAGCACATGGCTGAGCCCGGCCTCCTCACCGCACCACCAGGTCTGCACCGAGGGCAGCCTCAGCTGTTCGCCAAGCAGTCGCTCCGAGAGCTCCGGCAGGAGTGGCAGCAGCGCCGGATTCTCCAGGATTCCCGAGCCCAGGCTGTTCACCACACTCACCGTGCCCTGCCGGACGCACTCCACCAGACCCGTGACACCCAGCCGCGAGCCGGGCCGAAGCTCCAGGGCGTCCATCCACGTCGAGTCGACCCGCCGCAGGATCACGTCGACCTGTTCCAGCTTGCCCAGCACCCTCATCCAGACCCGGCCGTCACGTACGGTCAGGTCGCTGCCCTCCAGCAGCGGAAAGCCCAGCAACGAGGCGACGAACGCCTGGTCGAACGCCGTCTCGGAGTGCGTGCCGGGGCTGAGCACCACCACCCTCGGGTCCTCGACGGCATGTGGTGTTGCCTCGACCAGCGCCAGCCGCATGGCCGAGAAGAACGGGGTGAGCCGGTAGAGGTTGGCGGAGTGGTAGACCTCGGGCAGCACCCGGGCCACGACCCGCCGGTTCTGCATGGCGAAGCCCGCGCCCGAAGGGCACTGGGTCCGGTCCGAGATGACCTTCCACTGGCCTGCTGCGTCCCGGCCCAGGTCGGCGGCAATCATGAAGAGCCGTTGCCCGGCCAGCGCCTCGACGCCCACCAGCGTGCGCAGGTACTCTTCGTGGTCGAAGATCGCCGCGGCCGGGATGGCCTGCCGGGCCAGCAGCCGCCGCGCCCCGTACAGGTCGCTCAGAATGGCGTCCAGCAGCTCTGCCCGTTGCACCACGCCGGCCTCGAGGCTCGACCACTCCCGGTCGCCCAGGATGAGCGGCAACGGGTCCAGCCGCCAGGGTTGTGGCTCGGTCAGCGGCAGCGTCGCAGGGTCGCTCCGATCAACGATCGAGAGCGTGGAGGCC
>JBKPNA010000086.1:0-3724 GCA_046765695.1 Actinomycetota bacterium
GACCACTGCCCGTCGATGGTTGCCGTCTTGGCGTGCACCATGGCGCCCTGGTAGAGCAGCAGCCGTACGCCGTGTCGGAGCAGTTGGGCGTAGAAGCCGCGGGACAGCCAGTCGGCAACGATGTGGTTCGACTCGGCGGGAACGATGATGCGTACGTCGACCCCGCGCCGTGCTGCCCGGATCAGCGCCGACACCATGTCGCTGTCGGGAATCAGGTACGCCGACGTCAGGTAGATGTGGTGCGCGGCTCTGTCGATGGCGCCCAGGTACATGCCCCGGATGGGGTAGACCATGGTCCGCGGCATGTTGCGATGGATCCGAATGTCCGGCTGCCAGGTACGGCTGCCGAAATCCGGCAAGGTGGCCCGGCGCCGTCCGGCCCACAGGTTCCAGTAGTCGATGAAGGCGTTCTGCACGTCCCAGACGATGTCGCCGGTCAGCCGGGCGTGGGTGTCGCGCCAATCCGTGGCGTACAGGCTGCCGATGTTGTAGCCGCCGAGGAAACCGACATGATCGTCGACCACCAGCAGCTTGCGGTGGTCCCGGCCGGTGTTCCGCGGGAAGCGGAAGCCGGAGACGATCAACGGATGCCGGCGGACGGCGATGTTGGACGGCAGCTTGAAGAAGCTGCGGCGGACCACCAGGTTGGCGAACTCGTCGAAGACCACGTACACCTTGACGCCGCGGTCGGCCGCGTCGATCAGGGCGTCCTTGAAGGCCTGCCCAACCGCGTCGCCCTTCCAGATAAAGGTCTCGAAGAAGATCCGGGACCTCGCCTGCCGGATCGCATCCAGCATGTCCCGGTAGAGGTCCTCACCGTAGGTGTAGATGGTGACCTCCGAGCCGCTGACGGTGATTGACCGCGGTGACACTCGGGGAAACTCGGCGGGCTTCCGTGTTCGCTTGCGGCGGTAGTCGACCACGGCCAGGCCGAGCAGGGTGGCGCCCTGGACTGCGAGCACCGCCTGCAGCAGGCGGGTCAGGGTACGCCGGATCCTGATCTTTCTCCACCGCACGAGATCCAATCTACGCGGACGGCGGGTACGGCGCGGCGCTCGCGAACCGGGCCCGGCCGTGTCGGATTCTCGATCTAGGGTGGGGTCCATCATGCCGACCAGTTCGCCCCAGCTCGACCGGACGCCCAGACCTGCGCGACTCACCCCCGAGAAGCTGCTGGAGGGACTCAACCCCCCGCAGCGCGAGGCGGTGCTCCATCAAGGCGGGCCGGTGCTGGTCGTGGCAGGCGCCGGCTCCGGCAAGACCAGGGTGCTTACCCGCCGGATCGCCTACCTGCTGAGCGAGCGTCGGGTGCACCCCGGCTCGATTCTGGCCATCACCTTCACCAACAAGGCGGCGGCGGAGATGCGCGGCCGGGTGCTCGACCTGGTCGGCAACCGCGCCAAGCTGATGTGGGTCTCGACGTTCCACTCCGCCTGCGTGCGCATCCTGCGCTCGGAGATCGGCCGGTTCCAGATGTCCCGCACCTTCTCCATCTACGACGACGCCGACTCCAAGCGGCTGATGCAGCTGGTGGCACACGATCTCGACCTCGATCCGAAGCGCTTCCCCGTCCGGGCGATCCTGAACTGGGTCTCGACCCGGAAGAACGAGCTCATCGACTACGAGACGGCACTGGCCCAGGTCGGCACCCCGATCGAGACCTCGTACGCCGAGGCCTACCGGGAGTACCAGCGCCGGTTGAACGCAGCCAACGCGCTGGACTTCGACGATCTGATCATGACCACGGTGCACCTGCTGCAGGCCTTCCCCGACCTGCGCGAGCAGTACCGTCGCCGGTTCCGTCACGTGCTGGTCGACGAGTACCAGGACACCAACCATGCTCAGTACGTCCTGGTGCGTGAGCTGTGTGCGCCGGACACCGGCGCTACGGACGGCCCGGCGATCGAACCGCCGGAGCTGATGGTAGTGGGGGACTCCGACCAGTCGATCTACGCCTTCCGCGGCGCCACCATTCGCAACATCAACGACTTCGAGTCGGACTTCCCGGGCGCGACGGTGATCATGCTCGAGCAGAACTACCGCTCCACCCAGACCATCCTGAATGCGGCCAACGCGGTGATCGGTCAGAACACCGGCCGCAAGCCCAAGAGGCTGTGGTCCGATGCCGGTGACGGCGCCCGGATCGTGGGGTATGTCGCCGACACCGAGCACGACGAGGCTCAGTTCGTCGCCGGGGAGATCGGCAGGCTCCGCGCGGATGAGGGCGCTCGGTACGCGGACGCCGCGGTGTTCTACCGGACCAACGCTCAGTCCCGGACCTTCGAGGAGGGCTTCATCCGGGTCGGCCTGCCGTACAAGGTGGTCGGCGGAGTGCGGTTCTACGAGCGCCGGGAGGTGCGTGATGCCATCGCGTACCTCCGGGCGATCGCCAACCGCACCGACGACGTATCGCTGCGGCGGATCCTGAACGTGCCGAAGCGGGGGATCGGTGACCGAGCGGAGGCGGCGGTGGCCGAGTGGGCGGCCAAGCAGGGCATCAGCTTCGGCGATGCGCTCCGCCGGGTCGATGAGGTGCCCGGGCTGGCCACCCGGTCGGCCAACCAGCTGCGCGGTTTCGCGCAGCTGCTCGACGACCACGAGGCGATGGTCGCCGACGGCGTACCGGCCGACGCGATCCTGACCAGCGTGCTGGAGCGGTCCGGATATCTGGCCGAGTTGCACGGCTCCTCCGACCCGCAGGACGAGACCCGGCTGGAGAACCTGCTGGAGCTGATCACGGTGGCCCGCGAGTTCGTCAGCGGCGTGGCGGCCTTGACAGCGACGGACGAGGAGCTGATCGACGACCTCGGTGTGGTGGTCGATCTCGAGGCGGCCCTGGACCCGGAGGCCGACCTCGCGGCCGGTGCGGCGGAGCCCGATCCGTCGTTGGGGGCCTTCCTGGAGCGCGTCGCGCTGGTCGCCGACTCCGACCAGATCCCGGCGTCACCCGACGCAGCCGAGACAGGCGTCGTCACGTTGATGACCCTGCACACGGCCAAGGGCTTGGAGTTCGACACCGTGTTCCTGACCGGCTGCGAGGACGGGGTGTTCCCCCATCAACGGGCCCTGTCGGATCCGAATGAGCTCGCCGAGGAGCGGCGGCTGGCGTACGTCGGGATCACCCGGGCACGGCACCGGCTGTACATCTCCCGGGCGATTGTCAGGTCCGCCTATGGCACTCCCCAGCACAATCCGCCCAGCCGGTTCCTGGGTGAGGTGCCGGACGAGCTGATCGACTGGCGGCGTACGGAGGGGGCGACCACCAGCTGGCGCAACACCTCTGCCACGTCGACCAACCAGGCGTGGCGGAACACGGTCGGCTACGGCGCCAAAGTCAAGGTCCGTGCGGTGCCGTCGCTGACCGCGGGAGACCGCGTGCTGCACAGCACCTTCGGCATGGGCAAGGTGATCGCCACCTCGGGCGAGGGCGACAAGTCCATGGCCGACGTGGACTTCGGGTCGGCCGGCGTCAAGCGGCTGTCCCTGCGGCACGCGCCGCTGGAGAAGCTCTAGCCGCGCGCTGCTTCACTCGTCTCCGCCTCCGGTGGTGCCGCGTCGCAACCATCCGCCCTCGCAGGCTCGGGCTCCCGCCAGACCCATCCACGCTCCGCGGGGCGCCTGGCTGCGACCAGTGCCTCTCTGCTCGTCTCCGGCTCGAGGGGGTCGTTTCTCCGCACAAGGTCGCATCTGGCGGGGGAGTTGGCCGTTTTCGGCTCCGTTTCTC
>JBKPNA010000087.1:0-4700 GCA_046765695.1 Actinomycetota bacterium
GCCTGATGGAGCCTTGGGACGGGCCCGCGGCCATCACGTTCACCGATGGCACCGTGATCGGAGCCGTGCTGGACCGCAACGGGTTGCGCCCGGGCCGGTTCTGGGTCACCGACGACGGCCTGGTGGTGCTGGCGTCGGAGACCGGGGTGCTGGACATTCCGCCCGAGAAGATCATTCGGAAGGGCCGGCTGCAGCCTGGCCGGATGTTCCTGGCTGACCTGAGCCAGGGCCGGATCATCTCCGATGACGAGGTCAAGGCTCAGCTGGCGGCCGCAGCGCCGTACGGCGAATGGCTGCACGCCGGGCGGATGCTGCTGTCGGATCTGCCGGACCGGGAGCACGTGGTGCACACGCATGCCTCGGTGACCCGCCGCCAGCAGGTCTTCGGCTACACGGAGGAGGAGCTGAGGCTGATCCTGGCCCCGATGGCCTCCAGCGGTGTCGAGCCCATCGGCTCGATGGGCACCGACACCCCGATCGCCGCGCTCAGCGACAAGCCGCGGCTGCTTTTCGACTACTTCTCCCAGCTGTTCGCGCAGGTGACCAACCCGCCGCTGGACGCGATCCGGGAAGAGCTGGTCACCTCGCTCTACAACACCATCGGCCCGGAGCGGAACCTGCTCGAGCCCAGCGCGGCGTCCTGCCGGCGGCTGGTGCTGCCGTTCCCGGTGCTGGACAACGACGCGCTCGCCAAGATCGTCCACATCAACCGGGAAGGCGACCTGCCGGGTTACCAGACCTATGTCGCTCGTGGCCTGTACGAGGTGGACGGGGGGGTGGCCGCGCTGACCGACAAGCTTGACGAGCTGTGCGCGGAGATCTCCGCGGCCATCGAGGACGGGGCCAGGATCATCGTCCTCTCCGACCGGCACTCCAACGCCGAGCTGGCCCCGATCCCGTCGCTGCTGTTCACCGCCGCGGTGCACCATCACCTGGTCCGGGAGAAGACCCGCACCCATGTCGGCCTGGTGGTCGAGGCGGGCGACGTGCGCGAGGTGCACCACGTCTCGTTGCTGATCGGCTACGGCGCGGCGGCCGTCAACCCCTACCTGGCCATCGAGTCCGCGGAGGATCTGGCCCGTAGGAGCGTCTACACCAGCGTCCCGCCGGATAAGGCCGTCGCCAACGTGGTCAAGGGGCTCGGCAAGGGTGTGCTCAAGGTGATGAGCAAGATGGGCGTCTCCACCGTTGCCTCCTACACCGGGGCCCAGATCTTCGAGGCGCTCGGTCTGGCCAGGGAGGTGGTGGACCGGTACTTCACCGGAACCACCAGCAAGCTCGGCGGGGTCACGCTCACCCAGATCGCCGAAGAGGTGCACCGGCGGCACCTCACCGCGTACCCAGCCGACGGGATCCCGCTGGCCCACCGGCTGCTGCCCGTCGGAGGGGAGTACCAGTGGCGGCGCGAGGGCGAGCCGCACCTGTTCGACCCGGAGACGGTGTTCCGGCTGCAGCACTCGACGCGTTCGGGGCGGTACGACATCTTCAAGCAGTACACCCACCACATCGACACGCAGTCCGAGCGGCTGATGACCCTTCGTGGGCTGCTCAAGTTCGCCTCTGACCGGCCGCCGGTGCCGATCGAGGAGGTGGAGCCGGTCAGCGAGATCGTCAAGCGCTTCTCCACCGGTGCCATGTCGTACGGCTCAATCAGCGCCGAGGCTCACGAGACGCTGGCCATCGCGATGAACCGGATCGGCGGCAGGTCCAACACCGGGGAGGGCGGGGAGGACCGTGACCGGCTGTACGATCCGGAGCGTCGCAGCGCGGTCAAGCAGGTCGCCTCGGGTCGGTTCGGGGTGACGTCGGACTACCTGACCAATGCGACGGACCTGCAGATCAAGATGGCGCAGGGCGCCAAGCCCGGGGAGGGCGGCCAGCTGCCCGGTCAGAAGGTCTATCCGTGGGTGGCGACGACCCGGCACTCGACGCCGGGAGTTGGGTTGATCTCGCCGCCACCGCACCACGACATCTACTCCATCGAGGACCTCAAGCAGCTGATCCACGACCTGAAGTGCGCCAACCCGAGCGCCCGGGTACACGTGAAGCTGGTGGCCGAGGTGGGGGTGGGCACGGTGGCTGCCGGGGTGTCCAAGGCCAAGGCGGACGTGGTGCTGATCTCTGGCCACGACGGAGGCACGGGCGCGGCGCCGTTGACTTCGCTGAAGCACGCCGGGGGACCGTGGGAGCTCGGTCTGGCCGAGACCCAGCAGACTCTGCTGCTGAACGGCCTCCGTGACCGGATCGTGGTCCAGGTGGACGGCCAGCTGAAGACCGGCCGGGACGTGATCATCGGGGCTCTGCTGGGGGCAGAGGAGTTCGGCTTCGCCACCGCGCCGCTCGTGGTCAGCGGCTGCATCATGATGCGGGTCTGCCACTTGGACACCTGTCCGGTCGGCGTCGCCACTCAGAACGCCGAGCTTCGTAAGAAATTCATTGGAAAGCCGGAGTTTGTGGTGAATTTCTTCGAGTTCATTGCCGAGGAAGTGCGGGAGCACCTCGCCGCGCTGGGATTCCGCAGCCTCGCGGAGGCGATCGGACACGTCGAGGTGCTGGACACGACGTCGGCGGAGAGGCATTGGAAGGCCCACGGCCTGGACTTGCGGCCGATCCTGCACAAGCCCGACGTCGGTGAGGGCGCGGCGCTGCACAATGTCACCGGCCAGGACCACGCTCTGGAGATGGCTCTGGACCAGATGCTGATCGAGATGTGCCGGCCGGCGCTGGAGTCCGGCGACGCCGTTCGCGCCTCACTGCACATCCGGAACGTGAACCGTACGGTCGGCACCATCCTGGGACACGAGGTGACCAAGGCCACCCGCGGCGACGGACTGCCGGACGGCACGATCGACATCACCTTTGCCGGGTCGGCGGGGCAGAGCTTCGGGGCGTTCCTGCCGGCCGGGGTCACGCTGCGGCTGGAGGGAGACAGCAACGACTACCTCGGCAAGGGCCTGTCCGGCGGCCGGCTGGTCATCCGCCCGCCGCGCGAGGCCCGGTTCGTCGCCGAGGACAACATCATCGCCGGCAACGTGATCGCCTATGGTGCCACCTCCGGTGAGCTGTTCATCCGCGGCCAGGTGGGGGAGCGGTTCTGTGTGCGCAACTCCGGGGCTACCGCGGTCGTCGAGGGCCTGGGTGACCACGGCTGCGAGTACATGACCGGCGGCGTCGCCGTGGTGCTGGGCCGGACCGGGCGGAACGTCGCCGCGGGCATGTCGGGCGGCATCGGCTACTTCCTCGACCTTGACGAGTCGCTGCTCAACACCGAGATGGTCGATCCGCTGACTCCGACCGAGGCGGATCTGGAGTTTCTGCATGACCTGGTCCGGCGGCACCTCGAGGAGACCGAGTCCACCGTCGCGGCGTACCTGCTCGATGACTGGGATACGGCCGGCCTCCGGTTCACCAAGGTGCTGCCGCGGGACTATGCCCGGGTGCTCGCTGCCCGGGAGCAGGCCGCGTCGGAGGGCCTCGACGAGGCAACGCTGACGGACCGCATGATGGAAGCGGCGAGGGGTTAGCCGTGGCAGATCCCAAGGGGTTCATCACACACCCCAGACGCGTGGCCGAGCGGCGGCCGGTGGCGGAGCGCATCCACGACTGGAAAGAGGTCTACCCGGGAACCCCGGGGCGCGCTGTGCTGCCGATCATCTCAGAGCAGGCGGGGCGCTGCATGGACTGCGGCATCCCGTTCTGCCACATCGGCTGCCCACTGGGCAACCTCATTCCGGAGTGGAACGACCTGGTCTGGCGCAGCGACTGGGACGAAGCGCTGGAGCGGCTGCACGCCACCAACAACTTTCCGGAGTTCACCGGGCGGCTCTGCCCGGCCCCGTGCGAGACCGCGTGCGTGGTGGGCATCAACCGGGATCCGGTGACGATCAAGAACGTCGAGGTCGCGATCATCGACAAGGCCTGGGACGAACGCCGGGTGGCGCCGCAGCCGCCGGAGTGGCACACCGGCAAGACCGTGGCCGTGGTCGGTTCCGGACCGGCCGGACTGGCGGCCGCTCAGCAGCTGACCCGGGCCGGCCACACCGTCGCTGTCTTCGAGCGCGCCGATGAGCCGGGCGGGTTGCTGCGCTATGGCATCCCGGAATTCAAGATGGAGAAATCCGTGCTGGACCGCCGGATCCGCCAGATGAAGGACGAGGGCACGAACTTCCGCTGCGGCATCGAGGTCGGGGTGACCCTTACCGGCGAGGAACTCAAGGAGCGCTACGACGCGGTGGTGCTGGCCACGGGGTCCACGATCGGCCGCGACCTGCCGGTGCCCGGGCGTGAGCTCGCCGGGATCCACCAGGCGATGGAGTATCTGCCCCAGGCCAATCGCGCAGCGCTCGGCGTACGGGTGCCGAACCAGATCACTGCCAAGGGCAAGCACGTGGTGATCATCGGCGGCGGCGACACCGGCGCCGACTGCCTCGGCACGGCGATCCGGCAGCAGGCCAAGTCGATCGTCCAGCTCGAGATCATGCCCACCCCACCGGAGGAGCGGCCGGCGCACCAGCCCTGGCCGACGTACCCGATGATCTACCGGGTGTCCTCGGCTCACGAGGAGGCGGGGGAGCGCGTGTACTCGGTGTCCACGTCGGAGTTCAAGGGCGACGCGCACGGTCACGTGAAGTCACTGGTCATGTCGGAGGTCAAGTTCGACGCCGGCAAGATCGTGCCCATCGACGGTACCGAGCGGGAGA
>JBKPNA010000088.1:0-8970 GCA_046765695.1 Actinomycetota bacterium
GCGTACGGTCGCCACCAGGTCTGACGGAGTGTGGCTCAGCGCCTGAAGCGCCGGGCCTGCCTGATCAGCATGCATCCGCCGGGCGAGGGTGATGTGCGGGCTCCACTGCCCGTCGCCGAACTGGCCGTACCCGCCGCCACAGATCTCCACCACCTGCTGCTGCAGCGCGGCCAGCTCAGCGGATACTACGACCTGGCGCGCCAGCACGTAGCCCCAGCGGCGCGGGCCGAACAGCAGCACCCCGCCGATCATCAGCTCCAGGTCGAGGTTGGCGAACAGCGGCGGCAGCCGGTCCTCGGCGGCGGCGCTGAGCCGGTCGCCAGCCCAGAGCGTGACATGCGGAGCGTGATGCGGGCTGGGTTCGTTCCGCCGGGCCGTCGGTAGTCCGGCGTCTCCCAAACGGTCCCACTGGCTTCGGATCGCCTTGTCGGTCGCCTCGTCGAGCAGCAGCTCGACCGACTGGGTCACCGCAACAGCGGGTCGATCGCAGCGGCGACGAAGATCAGGGCGAGGTAGGAGTTGGACCAGTGGAACAGCCGCATGGGCCGCAGCGCGGCGTCGGTCAGTCCCTGAGCGGCCCGCCACCACAGCCGCCCCGCCTCCCAGAGCAGGGCGCCACCCGCCAGCACCGCCACAGTCAGATAGACCCAGCCAAGGCCGGCCACCGGCACGAGCAGCGCGGAGCAGCCGACGGTGAGCACCGCGTACAGGATGATCTGCCGGGCGACCACCGGTGCCGACCGGACGACCGGCAGCATCGGCACATCCGCCGACGCATAGTCCTCGCGGTACCGCAAGGCCAGCGCCCAGGTGTGCGGTGGGGTCCAGAAGAACACGATGGCGAACAGCACCAACGGCACCGGCGAGACCGACCCGGTCACCGCCGTCCAGCCGATCAGCGGCGGGAAGCAGCCGGCGATGCCGCCCCAGATGATGTTCTGCGAGGTACGCCGCTTCAGCCACACGGTGTAGACGCCCACGTAGAAGGCGTTCGCCCCCAGCGCCAGCAGGGCCGACAACCAGTTGACCCCGAAGCCGAGCCACACCGTCGCGACCACCCCGAGCACCAGCCCGAACAGGGTCGCCGCGCGAGGTCCGACCGCATGCCGAGGCAGTGGACGGCGTCGGGTACGGCGCATCCGCTCGTCGATGTCCCGATCCAGCACGCAGTTGAAGACGTTGGCACTGGCTGCGGCCAGACATCCGCCGGCCATGGTCAGCAGCACCAGCCGCAGCGGCGGCACTCCCCCGGCGGCCAGGAACATGGCCGGCACAGTGGTGACCAGCAGCAGCTCGATGATCCGCGGCTTGGTGAGTCCCACGTACGCCGCCGCAACGTCGCGCACCCGGGAGGCGGACGCGAACCGGCGGGCCCCGAGTAGTTCGACGTCTACGTGGGAGGCGCGTTCACCGGCCGCCACCCGACCAGGCACGTCGATGCTCGTCACAGGCTCCACTCGCTCATGTTGGCGGAATTCACGTCCGAGGGTGAGTCTAGGGCCCACCCTTGGTCTTTATCACTCCAGCCACCGATCTCGATGCCGGGCGCCGGCGGGCAAATTGTTTACCGGGCAGGTGCTGTACGCAGACGTGGTTGACCCCGATAGGCTCGGAAATGTCCGGTGCTGCCCGGGCGACCCAGCATGTCTCGGAAAGGATCGCAAAGCCGTGACGGACACCCAAGCAACTGTCGACACAAGTTCAGCACCGGTTCCCGAAGGCTGGACCGATCTTGACTGGAAAGCCGTCGACACCATCCGGGTGCTGGCCGCCGATGCGGTCCAGAAAACCGGCAACGGGCATCCCGGCACCGCGATGAGCCTCGCCCCGGTCGCGTACCTGCTGTTCCAGAAGGTGATGCGGCACAACCCTCGCGACGTGCACTGGCCGGGCCGGGACCGCTTCGTGCTGTCCTGCGGCCACTCCAGCCTCACGCTCTACATCCAGCTCTATCTCGGCGGTTTCGGGCTCGAGCTGGGCGACATCATGTCGTTGCGGACCTGGGACTCCAGGACTCCGGGCCACCCCGAGTACGGCCACACGCCGGGCGTGGAGATCACCACCGGACCGCTCGGCCAGGGCATCGGCAATGCGGTGGGCATGGCCATGGCTGCGCGCCGGGAGCGTGGCCTGCTGGACCCCGACGCACCGCCCGGGGAGTCGGTGTTCGACCACCACATCTACTGCCTCGCCTCCGACGGTGACATCGAGGAGGGGGTCAGCAGTGAGGCGTCCTCCCTGGCCGGCACCCAGCGCCTGGGCAACCTGACCCTGATCTACGACAGCAACCGGATCTCCATCGAGGACGACACCAACATCGCACTGAGCGAGGACACCGCGGCCCGGTACGAGGCGTACGGCTGGCACGTGCAGACGGTTGACTGGACCAATGGCGACACGGAGTACTCCGAGGACGTCGCCGCACTGCACGACGCGCTCCAAGCCGCGAGGGCGGTGACGGACCGGCCGAGCTTCATCCAACTGCGCACCATCATCGCCTGGCCGGCGCCGAACCTGCAGGGCACTGGGAAGTCTCACGGCGCCGCGCTGGGGGCCGACGAAGTGGCCGCGACGAAGAAGGTGCTGGGCTTCGACCCGGACAAGACCTTCCAGGTCAGCGACGAGGTGATCAACCACACCCGCAGGCTGACCGAACGCGGCCGGCAGGCGCAGGACGAGTGGCAGCAGGTCTTCGACCGCTGGGCGCAGGGCAACCCGGAGGGCAAGGCTCTCTATGACCGGCTGGTGGTCAACGACCTGACGCCTGGCTGGGACTCCGACCTGCCGAGCTGGGACCCCGATCCCAAGGGCATCGCGACCAGGGCCGCCTCGGGCAAGGTGATCAACGCGATCGTGCCGAAGATGCCGGAGCTCTGGGGCGGCTCGGCGGACCTCGCGGAGTCCAACAACACCACGCCGGAGGGTGAGCCGAGCTTCCTGCCGGAGGACCGGCAGACCAAGATGTGGCCCGGCAACCCGTACGGCCGGGTGCTGCACTTCGGCATCCGCGAGCACGCCATGGGCGCGATCATGAACGGCATCAAGGCGCACGGCGGCACCCGGGTGTACGGGGCGACCTTCCTGACCTTCAGCGACTACATGCGCGGCGCGGTGCGGCTCTCGGCACTGATGCGGCTGCCGGTGATCTACATCTGGACCCACGACTCGATCGGGCTAGGCGAAGACGGGCCTACCCACCAGCCGATCGAGCACCTGTCCGCACTGCGGGTCATTCCTGGGCTTGACGTCGTGCGGCCGGCGGATGCTAACGAGACGGCGGCGTGCTGGGCGGAGATCCTGCGGCACAAGGACCGGCCTTCCGGGCTGATCCTGACTCGCCAGGCCCTGCCGATCTTCCCGCGTGGCACCGACGGCTTCGCCGACACCTCGGCGGTCGCGAAGGGCGGATACATCCTCAAGGACGCCGAGGGCACCCCCGACGTGATCCTGATCGGCACCGGCTCCGAGGTGCAGTACTGCGTCGAGGCACAGCAACGGCTGGCCGAGGAGGGGATCGGTGCCCGGGTGGTGTCGATGCCCTGTCGGGAGTGGTTCGACGAGCAGGACGACGCGTACTGCGACTCCGTCATCCCGCCGGAGATCAAGGCCCGGGTGAGCGTCGAAGCGGGCACGGGCACCGGCTGGCGGGACGAGGTGGGCGACCACGGCCGAATCATCTGCATCGACCAGTACGGCGCCAGCGCCGCCGGCGCCAAGCTCTTCGAGGAGTTCGGCTTCACCGCCGACAACGTGGTGAAGGCGGCCAAGGAGAGCATCGCCGATGCCGAGTCGACTCTCGCCCCGATTCACCGGGCTCCGGCCGGGCCGAGGGGTCCCGTCGACATCGGATCGCATCCCAGCGGCTCCTTCAGCTAACCAGCTGAGCCAACTGAATTCCTGCACCAAGGAGGAACTGATCATGAGCGAACGACTCAAGGCCCTGGCCGACGCCGGTGTCTCCATCTGGCTCGACGACCTGTCCCGCGACCGGATCACCTCCGGCAACCTGGCGGACCTGGTGTCCAACAACTCCGTCACCGGGGTCACCACCAACCCGACGATCTTCGCCACCGCCCTGTCCAAAGGGCACGGCTACGACGCACAGATCAAGGAGCTGGCGGCCCGGGACGCAGACCTGCACGACACCATCAAGGTGCTGACGACCGACGACGTACGCAATGCCTGCGACATCATGGCCGCCACCCACGCAGCCACCAAGGGCGTCGACGGACGGGTCTCCATCGAGGTGGATCCCGACCTGGCGCACGAGACCGAGCCGACGACCGCACAGGCCCTCGACCTGTGGAAGATCGTCGACCGGCCCAACGTGCTGATCAAGATTCCCGCCACCAAGGCTGGCCTGCCCTCGATCACCGCCGTGACGGCAGAGGGGGTCAGCGTCAACGTGACGTTGATCTTCTCTCTGGAGCGGTATCGGGGCGTGATCGACGCGTACCTGACCGGGCTGGAGCAGGCCGCGGCGAACGGTCACGACCTGAGCCGGATCCACTCGGTGGCCTCGTTCTTCGTCTCCCGGGTGGACACCGAGATCGACAAGCGGCTGGACGAGATCGGCTCCGAGGAAGCCAAGGCGCTGCGCGGCAAGGCGGCGATCGCCAACGCGCGGCTGGCGTACGCGCTGTACGAGGACGAGTTCAGCTCCGAGCGCTGGGCTGCCTTGGAGGCACAGGGAGCCAATCGGCAGCGCCCGCTGTGGGCGTCGACGGGTGTCAAGGACCCGGCCTACCCCGACACCATGTACATCACCGACCTGGTGGTCGCCAACACGGTGAACACCATGCCGGAGAAGACCATGATGGCGTTCGCCGACCACGGCGAGGTGCAGGGTGACATGGTGAGCGGCAGGGAGGACGAGGCTCAGCAGGTGCTCGACGACCTGGCCGCCGTGGGCATCTCCTACGACGAGGTGGTCGGCGTGCTGGAGGATGAGGGCGTCGAGAAGTTCGAGGCGTCCTGGCACGACCTCGTCAACACCGTGCAGACCGCGCTCGATGACGCCAAGCAAGGCAAGGAGAATCCGGGGAGCGGAGCCCAGCCGAAGCCTGCCGACGACACCGTCGCGTAGGTAGTCCCGCAACCATCGGGGTACCCCTGAGGGAGTGCAGTGAGCACTGTTGTTCAAACCAACCCCCTGCGCGATCCGCGGGATCGCCGGCTGCCGAGGATCGCCGGCCCATGCGTGCTGGTGATCTTCGGCGTCACCGGCGACCTGTCGATGAAGAAGCTGATGCCCGCGGTCTACGATCTGGCGAACCGCGGACTGCTGCCGCCCGGCTTCGCCCTTGTCGGGTTCGGCCGCCGCAACTGGGACAACGCCGACTTCGCTGGGGTCGTGCACGATGCCGCGGTGAAGAGTGCCCGGACGCCGTTCCGTGAGGAGGTGTGGCAGCAGCTCAAAGAGGGCATCCGGTTCGTCTCGGGTGAGATCGGCGACTGGGCGTCCTTCAACCGGTTGGCCGAGACCATCGCCGAGCTCGACAAGGAGCGCGGTACTGGTGGCAACCACGCGTTCTACCTGTCGATCCAGCCCGGGCTGTTCGAGACCGTGGTCGGCCAGTTGCGCGAGCACGGCCTCGCCGAGCAGGAGCACGACCGGTGGAGCCGGGTGGTGATCGAGAAGCCGTTCGGTCACGACCTGGCCAGCGCCCAGGAGCTGAACCAGATCGTCTCCAGCGTCTTTCCCTCCACCTCGGTGTTCCGGATCGACCACTACCTCGGCAAGGAGACGGTGCAGAACCTGATGGCGCTGCGGTTCGCCAACCAGCTGTTCGAGCCCATCTGGAACAACCACTACGTCGACCACGTGCAGATCACCATGGCCGAGGACATCGGCATCGGTGGCCGGGCCGGGTACTTCGACGGCATCGGCATCGCCCGCGACGTGATTCAGAACCACCTGCTCCAGCTGCTGGCGTTGACCGCGATGGAGGAGCCGACCTCGTTCGAGGCGCGTCAGCTGCGGGCGGAGAAGCAGAAGGTGCTGGCGGCGGCTCGGCCGCCCAAGCGGCTGGACCTGTACACCGCCCGGGGCCAGTACGCGGGCGGCTGGGCCGGCGGCGAGAAGGTGCTGGGTTACCTGGACGAAGAGCGGATCCCGAAGGACTCCAGGACCGAGACGTACGCCGCCATCCGCCTTGACATCGACAACCGGCGCTGGGCCGGCGTGCCCTTCTACCTGCGCACGGGCAAGCGGCTGGCACGGCGGGTGACCGAGATCGCGCTCGGCTTCAAGCAGGCGCCACATCTGCCGTTCAGCGAGACCGATACCGCGGAGCTCGGCTACAACGCGCTGGTGCTCCGGATCCAGCCGGATGAGGGCGTGACCTTGCGGTTCGGCGCCAAGGTGCCGGGAACCCAGATGGAGATCCGCGAGGTCAACATGGACTTCGCGTACGGGGAGTCGTTCACCGAGTCCTCACCGGAGGCGTACGAGCGGTTGATCCTGGACGTGCTGTTGGGAGACCCTCCGCTGTTTCCCCAGCACCGGGAGGTCGAGCTGTCCTGGGAGATCCTTGACCCGATCCTGGACTACTGGGCCGACCTGCCTGACCAGCCCGAGCTGTACGAGCCGGGCTCGTGGGGGCCCGCCTGTGCGGATGCGATGCTGGCCCGTGACGGTTTCACCTGGAGACGGCCGTGATCATCACGCTGGACGACACCAGCTCGGCCAAGATCTCCGCCGCACTGCTGCGGGCTCGGCAGAGCGCCGGCAGCCCGGCGCAGGGCTTGGTGCTGACCCTGATCGTGGTGTGCGACGAGTCGGAGTTCGCCGATGCTCTCGAGGCCAGCATGGCCGCTGGACGGGAACATCCGTCGCGCATTCTGCTGGTGGTCAGCAGCGGCGGACGGCGCTCCGGCCTGGACGCAGAGGTGCATATCGGCGAGGGCACTCCCGGCGAGGTCGTCGTGATCCGGATGCGCGGAGCCGTAGCCGAGCATCCTGCGTCGGTCGTGCGGCCGCTGCTGCTGCCCGACTCTCCGGTCGTCATCTGGTGGCCGGGGAAGCCCCCAGCTGACCAGGCTGCGGACGAGCTGGCCAAGCTGACGCTGCGCCGACTCACCGACGCCGCGTCAGCATCCCGCCCGCTGGCGGCGCTCAAGGCCCGCGCGAAGGGCTACTCTCCCGGCGACACCGACCTCAGCTGGACGCGGCTGACGCCGTGGCGTGGCCTGCTCGCCGCTGCGTTGGACCAGTACCCCGCCACCGTCACCTCCGCCCGGGTCGAGGCCGAGAAGAACAACCCCTCGGCCGACCTGTTGGCGGCCTGGCTGGGCACCCGCCTCAAGGTCGACGTCAAGCGGTCGGTGAGCGGCGGGCCCGGCGTGACCGCGGCACGGTTGGCTACAGCCAACGGTGAGATCGCGATCACCCGGCTCGACGGCTTGCTCGCCTCCTATGTGGTACCTGGTCAGCCGGAGCGGCGGGTCGCCCTGAAGCGGCGGGACACGACCGAGTTGATTTCCGAGGAGCTCCGCCGGATGGACGCCGATCTGGTGTACGAGGAGACGATCAAGGCGCTGGCTGGGGAGGACTAGGTGGCCGGCGGCGCGGAGATTCTGGTTCATGCCAACGCCGAGGAGGTCGTCGAGGCGCTGACCGCGCGGCTGCTGGCCCGGCTGGCCGAGATCCAGCGGGAGTTCCGGGTGCCTCAGGTCGCCTTGACCGGCGGCCGGATCGCGACACGGGCCTACGGCAACCTTGGGGCCGAGGGCGGGAAGTCTGCCGTCGACTGGGCCCGGGTCGAGTTGTGGTGGGGAGACGAACGGTTCGTCGCTGCCGATGACGAGGAGCGGAATGCCGAGCCGACCTTGAAGCTGCTGTCCGGGCTGCGGCTGAGCCCGGACCGGATCCACCGGATGCCCGCCGCCGATTCCGGGATGGACCTGGACCAGGCGGCCGAGGCGTACGCGACGGAGCTGGGTGACACGGTGTTCGACATCTGCCTGCTGGGGCTCGGACCGGACGGCCATGTGGCCTCGTTGTTCCCCGAGCACCCGTCGTCGTACGCGGAGGGTGAGGTCATTGCGGTGCGCGCCTCGCCGAAGCCGCCGCCCGAGCGGATCAGCCTGACCCTGCCGGTGATCAACCGCTCGCGCGAGGTGTGGTTCCTGGTGAGTGGTTCCGACAAGGCTGCGGCGGCCAAGATGGCCCTGCTGGGTGCCGGGCCGGTGCAGGTGCCGGGGGCTGGAGTTGCCGGTGCGGAGCGGACGCTCTGGCTGATGGACACCGATGCCGCCAGCGAACTGCCGCAGGACATGCGGCAACGGGGCGTGATCTAGGCCCGCTGCCGCCCCGTACGTTTCGGCCACCACCGGATGCGGCCCTGCCTTGGACGGCGTCCGTGCGGACCCCTGCTTCGGCCCAGCCGGTGCTCACACAGTCAGTCGCTTGAACGACGTTCCACACTCGAACACCCTTTTGTCCGGCCGTGCACCGCTTGCAGAGGGTGTTCGAGCGGACGAAAGGGTGTTCGAGCCAGTTACGCCGTCAGTAGATGACCTCGCCGCGGGCTCGGCGGTCACGTAACGCCTGCAACGCCTCGGTCAGGATGTCGGCCGCTTCCTGGTCGCTGCGCCGCTCCTTGACGTAGGCGAGGTGGGTCTTGTACGGCTCGATACGCGGCGGCGGCGGCGGGTTCAGCGAGTCGTGGTTGGCGGGCAACCCGCAGCGGGGGCAGTCCCAGGTTTCGGGGATGACGGCGTCAGCGGCGAAGGCAGGCCTGGTCTCATGTCCATGAGCGCAGTAATAGGAGACATAGAGCCGCGGAGCCGCATCGCCTCGTTCGGCCTCCCCCATCGGTCCGGCGCCTACCCGGCTGCCCCGGATCGCACTGCCACCCGCCACTTCGTTCTCCTTCTCTCAGGTGTGCCAATGTCAGTGTCCGGTCGCGGCGTTGGCGATGAACGCGGTCAGGCGTTCAACTTGTAAAGGAGGCCCAGTGCGACGAT
>JBKPNA010000089.1:0-3838 GCA_046765695.1 Actinomycetota bacterium
GGGCCACGAACCTGAGTACCCGCTCAGCCGTCAGGTAAACCTGCCCACGAGACCCGACGCGGTGCGGCTGGCGCCCTGGCCGCGAGGCGCCGGCTGGGCCGCGGAGACACCGTGGCTGATTCCTGAGACGGAGCGCACTAGGGCTCGATGACCACCAGCGGGTCACCGTCATTGACCACGTCCCCGGCCTCGACCACCACCTCGAGGACGGACCCCGCCACCTCGGCAAGTACCGGGATCTCCATCTTCATCGACTCCAGGATCACCACCGAGTCGTCGGCCGCAACGCGCTGCCCGACCTCGACCTCGACCTTGAGCACGGCCGCGACGAGCTCGGCGACGACGGTGTGACTCATGGCGCCATCGTAGGGTTTGCCGTCGGTACCTTCGCTACGCTGGCGCGTGTGAACCGCGTTGCCGGCCAGACCTCGCCCAAGTCCGCCCCCCGCCCGGCGTCCTGGGCGTACGCCGAGGACTTCGTCGACGAGTCCGACGCCGCGTTCAGCGCCCGTGAGGCGGCCGTCGAGTTCGGCATCTCACCGCTCGGTCGTGGATCGGCGACTGCGCTGACCTTCCTGGCAAAGGTGGTCGGGGCGAAGACCGTGGTCGAGATCGGGACCGGCTCGGGGGTCTCCGGGCTGGCTCTGTTCCAGGGCATGCAGCCGGACGGTGTGCTGACGAGCGTGGACATCGAGGCCGAGCATCAGCAGGCTGCCCGCCAGGCCTTCCGGTCCGTCGGCATTCCTCCCCAACGGTTCCGGCTGATCACTGGAGCTGCGCTGAGCGTGCTGCCCAAGCTGAGCGACGGTGCGTACGACCTGGTGTTCGTGGACGCGGACAAGGTCGAGTACGCGGAGTACGTCGAGCAGGGCGTACGGCTGCTCCGACACGGTGGCGTACTGGCGGTGGACAACGCGCTGTGGCACGACCGTACGGCGGACGCCACCAACACCGACGACCAGACGGAGTCGATCCGTTCGGCCCTGGCGGCGGTCAGGGAGAACGAGGATCTGGTGCCGGCCCTGCTGCCGGTGGGCGACGGCCTGCTGGTGGCCGTCAAGCGCTGACCAGTTCCCTGCGATCACACCAAACCCGAAAACCTTTCCCGCGTTTCATGCCCGGCCGGCGTGTCGGGCCGATCCGCATCGACCAGCGTGGGTTTTTCGGGGATCCCCGACCGCGCCAGACCTACACGGGCTTGATGGTCACGCCCTTGCCGACGATGGTGACCCCGCCGTCGGAGACCGTGTAGCCCCGCGCCCGATCCGCCTCGTGGTCGACGCCCACCTGAGCGCCGTCTTTGACCACCACGTTCTTATCCAGGATGGCCCGCCGGACCAGCGCGTTCCGGCCGATCCAGGCGTTGCTCAAGATCACTGAGTTCTCCACCCGGCCGTTCTCCATCACCCGGACGTTGGGTGAGAGCACGGAGTCCTCGATGGACCCACCGGAGACGATGGAGCCCGGGCTCACAATCGAATCCAGCGACTGGCCCTTCAAGGTGAACTTCGCGCCCGGCAGCTGCACCGGGTAGGTCCAGATGGGCCAGTCCAGGTTGTAGAGGTTGAACACCGGATCCACCGAGACGAGATCCATGTGCGCGTCGTGGTATGCGTCGATGGTGCCGACGTCCCTCCAGTAGGCGCGGTCCCGGTCGGTGCTGCCCGGCACCGAGTTGGCGGTGAAGTCGTAGACCTGCCCCTCACCCTTCTCGACGAAATTGGGGATGATGTCCCCGCCCATGTCGTGCCGGGAGTTCTCGTTCTCCGCATCGGCGTGCAGGGCGTCGATCAGCGCGTCGCTGGTGAAGATGTAGTTGCCCATCGATGCGAACGAGGACTCCGGGTCGTCGTCCAGACCCGGTGGATCGGCCGGCTTCTCCAGGAAGGCGTCGATCTTGTTGCGCTCGCCGGCGTCGATGACGCCGAACGCGCTGGCCTGACTGCGGGGCACCCGGATGCCGGCAACGGTGCAGCCCAGTCCGCCGTCGATGTGCGCGTCCAGCATCTGCTCGACGTCCATCCGGTAGATGTTGTCGGCCCCGAACACGACCACGTAGTCGGGATCCTCGTCGTTGATCAGGTTCAGCGACTGGAAGATGGCGTCGGCGCTGCCCTGGTACCACCGGGGACCCAGCCGCTGCTGGGCGGGCACCGGGGTCACGTAGTTGCCCAGCAGGGTCGACATCCGCCAGGTCAGCGAGATGTGCCGGTCCAGCGAGTGCGACTTGTACTGGGTCAGCACCGCGATCTGCCGCATGTCGGCGTTGACCAGGTTGGACAGCACGAAGTCGATCAGCCGGTAGGTACCGCCGAAGGGAACCGCCGGCTTCGCCCGATCGGCGGTCAGCGGCATCAGCCGCTTGCCCTCACCGCCCGCCAGAACGATGGACAGGACCTTCGGACGCGTTGCTGCCATGATCGTCACCCCTGCTTGCGGCCGTGGCAGGACTTCGCTGCCCTTACGCGAGTCAACCTAGGGTGTCGACTCGGCCGACGACAAGAGCCGTTGCGTGTCGTGCAGGCCTTCTCACCTCCGCCGCGCTGTGGAACGATGCCGACATGGCGCCCGTCGACCAAGACCGCTTGTCCATCTCGCTGCTGACCCGGGAGTATCCGCCATCCATCTATGGCGGCGCCGGCGTGCACGTCGCCCAGCTCGTGCCGCAACTCCGCCAGCTGATTGACGTCGACGTGCAGTGCATGGGCGAGCCGAGAGAGGGCGCAACGGCTCACGCGGAGAACTATCCCGAGGGCGCCAACGCCGCATTACGGGTCTTCGGCGCCGACCTCTCGATGGTCGCGGCCATCCCAGAGGTGGACCTGGTCCACTCCCATACCTGGTACGCGAACCTGGCTGGACACCTGGCCGGACTGATGCAGGGCATCCCCCATGTGGTGACCGCGCACTCTCTCGAGCCGCACCGGCCCTGGAAGGCCGAGCAGCTCGGTGGCGGCTATCGTCTGTCCTCCTGGGCTGAACGCACGGCGTTCGAGGCTGCCGATGCGGTCATCTCGGTCAGCGCCGGCATGCGGACCGACATCTTGGATTCCTACGCCAACCTCGATCCGGACAAGGTGCACGTGGTTCGGAACGGCATCGACCCGGAGGAGTTCGCCCCCGACTCCGGCACCGACATTGTGACCGATCTGGGCATGAGCCTGGACCAGCCCACCGTTGTCTTCGTCGGCCGGATCACGCGGCAGAAGGGCCTGGTCCACCTGGTCCGCGCGTCCGAGCAGCTCGACCCGACAACCCAGGTTGTGCTGCTGGCCGGCGCCCCGGACACCCCCGAGATCGCGAGTGAGTTCAACGAGGCCTTCGCCCACCTTCAGGCGAGCAGGGGCAACGTGTTGTGGGTGCAGGAAATGGTGCCGCGGGCCTCGGTGCGACAGGTGCTCTCGCATGCCACGGTGTTCGCCTGCCCATCGGTGTACGAGCCGCTGGGCATCGTCAACCTCGAGGCGATGGCGTGCGAGACGGCCGTCGTCGCCTCGGCCGTCGGCGGCATCCCCGAGGTGGTCGTCGACGGTGAGACCGGCTACCTGGTTCCCTACGACCCGGCACGCGCCGACGATCCCGCAATGGTGACGGAGTTCGAGCGTGGTCTGGCCGAGAAGATCAACTCATTGACCGCCGACCCCGAGCGGGCCCGGCAGTTCGGCCTGGCCGGCCGGAAACGGTGCATCACCGAGTTCAGCTGGTCCAAGATCGCCGCAGAGACGGTCGAGGTCTACCGCCGCGCCGCGGAACTACACCGGAGCTAGGGAGTGTCCTCTGCTCGAGCATCGGAGGAGCGGCCCGGTGCCGTTCGGAGGAACGATGAGCGAAGGGCGTT
>JBKPNA010000090.1:0-11279 GCA_046765695.1 Actinomycetota bacterium
GTGCTGATGCTGCCTCAGACCGTAGGTGTTCTGCGCTTCTTGACCCGGCCAGCCGAGAATGGCGGAGTGAGATACTCGCCAGACCTCGTCGTCAGTGCGGTACGGGAGGCGGCTGACAGCAGCCGTCGCGCGCGAGTTGACGTCCGTGCGATCGAGCGACCCGACGAGATCAGCGCGATGTCGAGGCTCTTCGGCGAAATCTGGAACGTGCCGAACCGCGAGCTGGGCGACCGGGATCTGCTCGTGGCGATGGCACACGCCGGCAACTACGTCGTGGGGGCGTACGACGCTGACCGCCTGGTGGGAGCCTGCGTCGGGTTCTTCGGTGAGCCGCTCGGCGACGCGTTGCACTCCCACATCGCAGGGGTCAGCTCCGGACTCGACGGGCGCGGGATCGGTACCGCGCTGAAATACCACCAGCGAGCCTGGTGCCTGCAGCGTGGCATCGGACAGATCACCTGGACCTTCGATCCCCTGATCGCGCGCAACGCCGCGTTCAACCTCAACCGGCTCGGTGTTCGAATCGAGGACTATTTCGTCGAGTTCTACGGCCCGATGAACGACGGGCGCAATCTCGGTCAGGCCAGCGATCGCGTCTGGGTTGTCTGGGATCTCACAACGCGTCAGAGCCCGATCGTCGGCCCGCGATCGACGCCGGTCCTCGCAGCCGCCCCTGACGGCAGTCCCCGCCGGACGGAACAAACTCCGCCAGCCGACCCACTCCGGGTTTCCATACCGTCGGACATCGAAGCGCTGCGCCGAACCGATCCGGCACTGGCTGAGCGCTGGCGGTACGCCCTGCGTGAGGTGATGACAGAACTGATCGGTGCCGGCTGGGTCGTCGCCAGCTTCGACCGCGCGACTTCCGGCTACATCTTCGTCAGGACCGACCGCCAGGACGGCCGATCGGAGAGGATCACAGAGGAACAGGAGCGTGACACGTGAGAATCGAGTCGATCGAGCTACGCACCCTCCGGCTGCCGCTGGTGAGCCCGTTCACGACCTCGTTCGGTACGGAGACGGAGCGGGAGGCGCTCGTGCTCGCGCTGCACGCGACGATCCCAGGTGCTGGTGACCGCGCCATCGAGACCACCGGATGGGGTGAGTGTGTCGCGGGGAGCAGCCCCCTGTACTCGTCGGAATACGTCGGCAGCGCAGTCGACGTCATTCAGCGGTTCCTAGTCCCGCGATTGTTCGAAGCCCAACAGCGGGACCAGCTGAGTGCGGAGACCGTGACCGAGACACTCGCACCGGTCAAGGGCCATCGGATGGCCAAGGCTGCCCTGGAGATGGCCCTGCTCGACGCGACCCTTCGGGCTCGTGGTGAGTCCTTAGCCCACTATCTGGGTGCCGTCCATGATCGCGTACCGTCCGGCGTCTCGGTCGGCATCCAGGACTCGATCCCGCAACTGCTCGACTCAGTCGCGAGCTACCTCGACGCCGGTTACGTGCGGATCAAACTGAAGATCAAGCCCGGTTGGGATACCGAGCCGGTACGGTCGGTACGCGAACGATTCGGAGACATCCCCCTTCAGGTCGACGCGAATGCCGCATACACGTTGGTGGATGCCGCCCACCTGCGACAGCTCGACGAGTTCGATCTGCTGCTCATCGAGCAACCGTTGGCGGAGGACGACGTCTATCAGCACGCACGACTTGCCGAGCAGATGCAGACACCCATGTGCCTCGACGAGTCGGTGGTTTCGGCACAGGCAGCCGCGGTCGCGATCACGCTCGGTGCGGCGGCGGTGATCAACATCAAGGCCGGGCGGGTGGGTGGATATCTCGAGGCACGCCGGATCCATGATCTCGCCCGCGCGCACGGCATCGCGGTGTGGTGCGGCGGAATGATCGAGACCGGCCTCGGCCGCGGCGCGAACGCGGCGCTTGCAGCGCTGCCCGGCTTCACCCTTCCTGGCGACATCTCCGGGTCCGACCGCTTCTACCGGCAGGACATCACCGAGCCATTCGTGATCAAGGACGGCCACATCGCCGTGCCGACAGGTCCGGGACTAGGCGTCGAGCCGATCCCGGAGATCCTCGACGAGTTCACCGTCTCTCGAATCGCTATGTCACCGCGACAATCCCCATGAGTGGCGAATCCCACCGACAAGAACCTGCTCCCCGAGCACAAGCGTGACGCCAGCTCAACAATCACATGGCACAGCCTGTCTGCGGCAGTGCTTCATCCATAGGCTGATCTGGCCAGCTTCGCCCGTCTAGCGGAAAGCAGCATGCGGCCGCGCAAGGTCAAACCTGCTGCGCACGGTGACCCGTCCGTGTCGCAGCCCCGGGACCGTCGTCTGGTTTCGACGTCCTCGTGGCGCAGCCTGAGCCAGCGAGTGCCACGTCCAAAGCGCAGGCCGAGGCGATCCGGATGTCCTGCTTGGCTACTGTCCTGTGTCGCGGGCCTTAGCCTTTTGTTCCTTGCGCCTGAACCACTCTAACCCAAAACCGTCTTCTGGCTTCCAGCCATGTTGCGACAACCACACCAAATAGCTCGGCTGCCAGGCAGGAGCTTGCTGTTCAAAGAAGTACCACTGAACGCCGATAGGCTGGGTTCGCTGCGTCATCAGCGCTATGGCCTCATTTTCTTCGGGAACCCAACGCAGGAATTTGACCACGCCGTCAGAGCCGATAGGAGCTGACTCCACGACCGCAAGTCTCTTATCTTTGTAGTCCGGAGAAGATAGCCAAGATACACTTGTATGTATCTCGCCTGCGGTACCGCGGAGCTTGCTGATCTCCTTCAACAGGGCAAGTGAGTAAGCCGCCCTATCGCGCATGGTTTGACGGACCGCAGTCTCGTTGATCATTTGCGGATTGTGCTTGATCATGTCGGGTTTGAATGATGCTTCGAGGAAGAGCCGCACGCCCTCCGGGAGCGAAACCCCGGGACGCTCCTTGAGAAGGTTGTCTGCTCGCGATGGCAGCTGCTTGTTCAACTGCTCGTGGATTTTCTCAATATAGGTATGCAATCGGTCTTCGATCTGCGCTAGATCGCCCTTATCCGCGCTCTTCTGAGGAACGGTGGGAGCGCTGGCGATCGCGATTCCTACCATAGATACGGCAAAGGCGGCGCGTCCGGCCGGGACGAATGCCGCCGCCGCCCAGACCGTGTTGCCCACGAGCGCCAGAAAGAAGGTTTTCCAGCTTCCCTCTGACAATGCATCGATTCGGCTGGCCAGCTCGCCATTCACAAACTCACTAATTCCAGCGCGGCAAGCCTCCTTCCAGTTATCGATCTGCCGCTCCATGTCCTGCCTGAGGTCAGTCGCATTCGCCTTCTCGGCCGGCGGCGCCTGCGGCTGACGTTGCACCGTCACGGCTTTTCCAACCACAAGTGCTCGGCCACTCTGTTGTCGATCCAGGAACTGCAGGACGGCTTGATTTCCGTAGTGCCGCTGCAAATCCAACACATCGCGCGGCCGAGCCAGTCCCGTATTCGAACTATCTGGCTGGGACCGGTTTTCCTCCTGCTGCAGTACGCCAAGCCGCTTGTCAGCAACCCGACGCCCCTCGATTGACTCATCCCCCGGCTTGGGCCGCCTGTACGTCGGCAAGGCGCACCGCCCTCCTGGCGCGTCGCACCCACGCCACGTCGCGATTCCAGCAGCGTACGCCCGCTGATAACCCGCGCATAGGGGCCAGGCCGACCAGTTGCCCGGGCTGCTAACCGTCATTCAACCGCCGTACAACCCGAGGGCCCGGCCCCACACACCCGGACCGGGCCTCAGGGACGTGATTCCTGGTCATGAGTAGGTAGTCGCTTGACTCCCATCGGGGCTGCACCACGCGCACCATCTGTGACCAGCGCGGATACATCGATCAGGCATCGTCCTGGTGTACTGTCCGCAACTATGGTAATGATCTTCCCGCAGATGGACAGAGGCGCTCGTTGGGACTCCGCTCGGGGCACCGTTCGAGAGGTCCTGGTGGGTTGAACGGCTGGTCGACAGGGGCTGCTCCCGGAGGGATGAAGTGAGGACGGAAAGCAATCCGCGGGTACTGGTCACCGGCGCCGGCGGCTTCATCGGTCACCACCTCGTTACCTCGTTGAAGCAGCGCGGCTACTGGGTACGAGGCGTTGACGTACACCCGCCCGAGTACACCGCGGTGGATGCGGACGAGTTCGAACTGCGAGATCTTCGTCGCTATGACGAATGCCTCCTGGCCACGCGCGGCATCGATCACGTCTATGCGCTAGCCGCCGATATGGGGGGAATGGGGTTTATCTCGGCGAATCACGGCACGATACTTCGTAACAACGCCTTGATTAACATTCATACGCTCGAAGCGGCGCGAATTAATGGCGCCTCTCGCTACCTGTTCAGTTCGTCGGCCTGCGTCTACCCTGAGCATCTGCAAAAGGAGGCGAACCTCGTGCCGCTCAGGGAGCACGACGCCTACCCGGCGAATCCGCAGGATGCCTACGGCTGGGAGAAGCTCATCGCCGAGCGCCTGTGCCTGGAATTCTCCGGTGAATACGGCCTCGACACGCGCATCGTGCGCTTCCACAACATCTACGGGCCCTATGGCACCTACGACGGCGGGCGCGAGAAGGTGCCCGCGGCGTTGTGCCGTAAAGTCGCAATGGCCGATACTGGAGGGGAGGTCGAGATCTGGGGCGACGGGGAACAGACCCGGTCGTTCTGCTACGTGGACGACTGCGTCGAGGGAATCTATCGGCTCATGCAGTCGGACTACGCGGAGCCGCTCAATCTCGGAAGTGAAGACATGGTCACGGTGAACGCGCTCGCCGAGATGATCATCGCCCTATCAGGCAAGGACCGCCTCACGCTGCGCCACGTCGATGGCCCCCAGGGTGTCCGCGGTCGAAATTCCGACAACAGCCAGCTGCGGAAAGTGCTGGACTGGGAGCCATCGGTCACCCTCAGCCAGGGACTCGAGCCCACCTATCGCTGGATAGAGAAGCAGGTCGAGTCCGCTCGGCCGCCAGAATCGACTGCCCGGCGACAGGCCGTCGACTAACCGGGCGTGGGCCGACGATACGACGCAGACTCTGAAGCCGGGGCGAGGCTGGACACATATGAGTGACGGCTCCGCGCGGCTTCACATCATCACCGAGCGGGACGTCGGCTTGTTCTCGCTCATTCAACAGGTGATCTCGAACATTCCCTGGGCCATTGCGGAGGATCGCGTCCCGGTGGTTCATTTCGGTGACGGCACATGTTATTGGACGCCCAACGGCTATCAGGGAAGAGATACCGTGTGGGAGTACTACTTCGAGCCGTTGGATCCGACTTATCCGGCGACAAGAATCCCTGATCACGTCAAGAGAATCATCTCCGTAAATCGGCCCTCTCCCTACGAGGTGGGATACGCCGTTGATGATCACGTCTTCGTGTCGTGCCACTTCGGGGACCACCCGCAGCTGAGGAGTTCGGCGCTGGCGATCCCCTACAAATGGGATGACCCGAGCGAGTCGCTGAGAAAGGAAGCCAGGGCTGTCCTGGAAAGGTTCGTCCGGCCCCGGCCGTACATCCTGGGCAAGGTGACTGACTTCTTTGCAAGGTACATGGCCGGCAACTACGTTATCGGCGTACATGCACGAGGAACCGACGCGACGTCCGAACAGGAGGTTCGGGAATTCCGCCGCGGCTCCCTCGTGCTGTCACGATATTGCGCGGAGATCGGGCGGATACTGGAACTTCAGCCGAATGCGAAGATCTTCGTGGCGTCGGACGAGCAGTCTTCGGTGAGACACCTGGAGGCGGCGTTCCCGGACCGCGTGATCACGTACGAGAGCGTCCGGCACGAAAGCGGTGAGACGGCAGGACACGGTCCAACGGGATGGATCATGCCGGCCTACATCTCGGGCGACCGCGACGTGGCCGCCAGGAACGGTGAGGACGCCGTTGTCGAGTATCTGTTGCTGAGCCGATGCGACTACCTCGTTCACAACGGATCAAGCCTGGCGAGGACAGTCCTGCTGAACGCTCCTGAACTGCCCCATACCAATACCCACCGCAGGCCTCCGGAGCGGGTGGCGCCACCCGGCTCAGGAAGCCATGGCGACGGACAGCCGGAAAGTGATCATGATGGCTCTTGACCGAGAGATGATCGAGCGCGTCAAGGCGGACAAGATACGGCGCAGGTCTTCGGCCGTCAGATATCAGGATCGACCCGAACTTGCTTTCATCGTCCAGTCATTCAACCGTGTGTCCAACATAGACCAGCTCATCGACGGTCTCAGGGACATGGGTGACCATGAGCTGATCGTCTGCGAAGACGGCTCGCTGGACGGATCCCGGGAAAGGTGGATGTCCTATCTGGACCGACCGAACGACTTCTTGATCCAGTCGAACGACCTGCATGAAATCAGGATCCTTGACCGAGCGATCAGGTTCGCCCGTGCGGAGATTGTCTGTCTGGTCCAGGACGACGACCTCATCCCACGTGATACCGCCTGGCTGGAGCGTGCGCTCCAGCAGTTCAGGGCCAATCCCAAGCTGGCAATTCTGGGTGGCTTCATGGGGTTCGAGAGCTTCGATCCTGATCCCGCGAAGGCCAAACGCATCTGGGGAGGAGCCGAGTTCCGGTTCGTTCACCACGTCAATATCGGGCCGTACTTCATTCGTCAGCAGTACTACGGGGCGCTCGGCGGCTGGGAGTACTCGTTCTCCGATGTCGGCGAGCCAGGCATCTGCTTCGACAGCGAGCTGTGTCTGCGGGCCTGGATGAACGACTACCAGGTCGGCTACAGCTTCGTTCCGTTCAAGGGCCCCTCAGGGCACTATGCAGTGGACGGCGGGACCGTATTGTTCTCGAACGACGAAAGGGTCAGGAACTCGGTCCGCAACTCCGACACGATAGTCGAGATGTACGGACCACACGCTGCGCGGATCGATGCCCTGGTTGCTGCGGCCAATGCAGCCCTGGACCCGCCGCCCGCTGAGGCCACGTATTGGTTGACGCCAGCGGAGGTTAGCGCGCAGGAACAGGGTCCCAAGGTCCCGGTACACGACCTCACGCCGTAGTTAGGAGCCAGTGAGCCGCCGTGGCTGATCTCTCGATCGTCCCCGCTCGACGATGGGCCCTCCGAGCCGACCTGCTTGAGCGAGCGTCTCTCCATCTAGAACGCTTGCGGCCCCCAGGTTGACCGCCTCGCCAGTGGGCATCACGCCGCTAGCAGGTGCTTGACGGGTGCTTGTGAGGCGCCAACAGTGGCTCACATGACTCCCGACGAGCGCGGCTCCGAAATCTCCGAACGCCAAGCCCACGCCGAAGCCACCTATCAGCGGTTGTTCGGGCCGCGCAACTACGGCGCCCCCGACAACGATCCGGAGCTGATGGAGATCCTGCGGCGGTTCATCTTCGGAGACGTCTTCGACACCGGCGTGCTCGACGACCAGACCCGCGAACTGATCACCGTCACGGTACTGGCCTGCCTGCAGACCCTGCCGCAGCTGAGGTCCCACACGGCGGCGGCGCTCAACGTCGGCGTCCAACCAGTTCAGATCCGGGAAGCCATCTACCAGCTGGCCCCCTTCATCGGATTTCCGCGCACGCTCAACGCGGTCGGCACGATGAACGAGGTGTTCCAGGCCCAAGGCATCGAGCTCCCGCTGCCCGCCCAGGGCACAGTGTCCGATGCCGACCGGTACTCCAAGGGCCTCGCTGAGCAGGCCCCGCTCTACGGAGACGAGATCAAAGACAACCTGGCCGACCTACCCGAGCCGTTCCACGAGGCTCTGCCGCGATTCCTCACAGAATTCTGCTTCGGCGACTTCTACACCCGGAGCGGACTCACCCTCGCCCTGCGCGAACTCCTGGTGCTGTGTGCCTTGGCCACAATCGGTGACACGTCGGCGCAGCTCGGCCCGCACGGCCGCGCCTGCATCCAGGTAGGCAACTCCAAGACTGCCGTGGTAGCGGCGCTCGTGCACTGCTTTCCCTACATCGGATTCCCACGCGCGGTCGCCGCCGTCCGCGCGGTCAAGGACCTCTAGTGCCCTGGACCCAGGCTGCGACGCAGAAACCAGACTCCCAGCCATGCGTAAATGAGCGGGTTGAGCAGGAAGCCGGTGAGCAGCGCCGGGATCACGATCAACAGGTTCACTGGATCGAGGATGAGCAGCCGCCCGAGGTAAAGCAGCATCAGCAACACGCCATCGAGACAGGCGAGATAGCCGAGCCAGCGCGGCAGGCGTCCACTGCGGGCAATCAAGACTCCGATGAAGATCAGGGCGACCCCGGCCAGGCCGAAGGTGAGCAGCCCTCGCGGATCCACCGGATTGGGCAGATCCGGATTGAGAGCAGCCGGCGGGTGCACAGCGTTGGCGAGGTCGTAGCCGCCGTGAACTGCGGAGCCCAGAGCACCGGCGAGCGCGAGCAGGATCGCCCAGCTGGGCGCGACCAGCGCTGACCCCCTCAGCCGTTCACCGACGGCCACCAGCACTGGTGTGGCCAGGACGCCACCAAGCAACAAGAAGACGGCAGACAGCAGCGGATCCTTGAGAACGACGAAGGAGACCGCGTAGCCGAGGCCCGCGAGTGCGGTGCAGATCGAGGCCACGCCAACGGGGCGGGAGGCCGCTTGCAGTGCGGCGGTGGATGCCTGGACGGGGACAGACACGGTCATCACTCCCATGTTCGCAGCCACCGCGGCCTCGGTTTGCCTCCCCGGTGAACTGGCGTCGGTAGACCAGTTCACTATTGAGCTAGCTGGGAACGGCCAAGAAGTCGTCGAATCGTACCGGCCAGGAGGGGTTGGTTGCCGAGCCTGACACATAGGCGTGCACGCCTACGCCACCCGCCGATTGCAGCCCGCTCGTCCCATCCGTGACGTTGAGCTGCCACGAGGTCGGCTCGGTAGCGGTCGAGAGCCAGACACGGGCGCGGAGGGTAGTGGGCGACGTTCCGATGACCTGGAGCCTGGTGTTCAGCCGTTGGCCCGCGGCGTAGCTGAGGCCTGCCACCGGCGTACTCTGCACGGTTGTCTCGGCGCCGCCGACCACGCGTGTGAGATAGATCGTGACACCGCCGTCAGGCGCGACCTTGATCTTGCAGCGGTATTCCGAGGTGCCGACCCGGCGGCCGATCGTGCCGACGAACAACCCTGTGACATTGGCCAACTTGTCCAACCGGATACCCGCCGAGACGTCGGCATCGGTGGCTGACACATTACCGAGGTACGCCGATCGGCCGGTGCCTGCAGTCGGGAGCGTGATCACTCCCTGCCCGCCGCTCACGGAGTACTGGGACGCCGTGCCGGTCACTGTCCACGGGCCACCTGTGTCGGCGGTACCCCAGCCGTTGCTGACCGTACGCCCGAACGCATCCGAGGCCAGCACAGCGGCCGCCTGGCCGATCGTCACCGTTCGCGTGGTGGAAGAGGTCGCGCCGTCGTCGTCGGTCACGGTGAGCCTCACCTGGTAGGACCCGTCGGCGGCGTAGCTGTGCGTCGTGGTTCTACCCGAGCCGGTCTGGCCGTCTCCCCAGGTCCATGCGTAAGAGGCGATCGTCCCGTCACTGTCGGAAGAGCCGCTGGCGTCGACGCTCAGCGTGCGGCCCGAGACCGACTGGGTGAAGCTGGCAGTGGGCGAAGCATTCGCCGACCCGGTAATGGTGATGTTCACCGTAGGCGAGCTCACCGTGTTGCCGAAGGGGTCTCCAACTCGAATGAAGTAGCTGTGCGTGCCACCGGCCAGCCCGCTGTCGGTGAACGTCAGCGCTGGCCGCTGCCACCAGGTCGAGGCTCGGGTCGTCGTAAAGACCGGCTGAGCCAGGCCGTCCCTGAACACCGAGTAGGTGAGGTTGGAGTTGTCATAGTCGTAGTTCGCCGTCCAGTTCACCCGGACCTGGCCTGCGCCGGGGGAGGACAAGGTAGGCGTGAAGTTCGTTCCAGTGGCCTTGGGTCCCTGCAGGTTGGGTGCGATATTCCGGTTCGCAAGCCGAACCAGGCCCTGCTGTGCAGTGCCGTTGACATGCAGGAATTCCCCGGCCAGTACGACGTAGTCTCCGGACCCTGCGACTGCCCAGGCTGCCTGGCTCTGGCCGCTGGCGCTGCCCTGATCCAGTTGCGGAAAGAAGTTCAACAGTGACGGTGCCGCCACCCCGGTGAAGCTGGGATATCCCCTGGTGTCCTGGGTCAATGTGCCGGTGACTGCCCGGCTGAAAGCAATTGCGCGCTGGGCGGTACCGCTTGGCATTTCGGGATAGCCGCCGAGGTTGAGGCAATAGTGCGGATGTCCGGCGACGTACACCGCAGTGGAGGACGGGTAGACCCCATAGCTATCCCCGTGACAGTCCTCGACCCAGTGAATCTGGGTGGTCGCCCAGTTGGCAGCGAACGCGCCCTCCAGGTTGCCGCCGGTGCCGTAGATATAGCCGGTGCCATAAACATTGGTGGAATCACCGCCAAGTGACAGGATCGCGCTCTGGGTTCCTGCATTTCTAACAGTATTGTTCGCGTCGAAGGTCAACAAAGCACCAGTCGAGGGACTCAGCGCGCCCAACCCGTAGCCAGGACGGTTGGAGCCGTTCAACGTTGTGAAGCTTCCGGCAACGACGATCTTGTCAGCGCTCGGTGACATGAGCATGGCATTCACCTTGCCGTTGTCGGCGTGCGGCGCCCAGGAAAGCAACGCACCGTCGCTGGCCCGAACGGCGGCGAGCCGCCCTCTGCTTGTCGAGTTCATGCTGCTGAACTGGCCGCCGAGATAGACCGTGCTCGCTGTCGCGACGATCGCGCGCACGCTCGAATCGGCCTGAGCATTGAAGCTGGTGATCAATGCGCCGGTGTTCGCGTCGACCGCTGCAATTCTGCTCCGGGATACGCCGTTCACGGTCGTGAAGTCGCCACCGACATAGATTCGGGATCCATCGGGAGAGGCGGCAAGGGCCAAAGCCTGGGCGTTGAGGTTCGCGATGAAGCCTGACTTGAGTACGCCTGTGCTGAGGTCGTAGGCGAGCATGTTGGTTCTCACCACGGTGCTCTGGCCGGGGGCCGCGCCGGCTGGACGAGCGCGGGTGAATTTCCCCGCAACATAGACCGTGTTTCCGACCACGATCTGGTACCACGCGACCCCGTCGATCTGGGCGGTGGGCAGCCGATCGATGGCCACCGTCGGAGGAGTCGCTGGATTGTTCGGGTCGGCGGGCCAGGAGTCGGCCAGCGCTGGCAGCGGTCGTAGTGGTCCCGCCGCAGCGGGTGCAATCACGGCCAGCGCAACCACAAGCAACGCCAGAAGCCGCTTACGCACTGGCGGCGTCATGGGCTGCGCACCGGACCGGAGTCGTTCTCGACACACGAG